>JALYUI010000361.1 GCA_030853845.1 Bacteroidota bacterium
GCTCCGCTGCCTTGTCCTTATCTAAAACTATCTGGCTGCCTTCCGGCGGCGCTTGACCGGTTGAAAAATCACCGATTTCGCCCTCCCGACAACCGGTCAGACCGCCTAGGGCGGCCGGACCGGAGCAACGACCACAGATTTGGTTAAGAACAAGCCCGCTAGCCCGACGTTTTGCGGTAGCGCCACACGGCCAGCGTGTTCACCACCACGGCCATGCCCAAGAGCGTGAGCACCGGCCGGAGCACGTCGCGCAGGGTGCTGCCCTTGAGCAGAATGCGGCGGGCAATGTCGATGATGTAGACCAGCGGATTGACGATATCGAGCGCCCGCGCCCAGGCCGGCATGTACTCGGTGGGCGTGAACAGGCCGCAGAGCAGAATGAAAATAATGAGGAAGAAAAAGGCCACGAACAGCGCCTGCTGCTGCGTATCGCTCACCGAGGAAATGAGCAGCCCCAGCCCCAGCGGCACTGCCAGAAACACCGCCATGATGCCGTAGAGCAGCGGCACGCTGCCCACCATCGGCACCTGAAACAGGAAGCGGGCCAGCAGCAGCCCCACCGTGAACTGGTACAGGCCCGCCACCCAAAACGGCAGCAACTTGCCCAAAATGAACTGCCACTTGCGAATGGGCGTCACGTTGAGCTGCTCAATGGTCCCGATTTCCTTCTCGCGCACGATGTTGAGCGTGGCCACCATCATCACAATCAGGCTGATGATTTCGACCAGGATGCCCGGCACCATGAAGGTTTTGTAGTTCAGCCGCGGATTGTACCAGTAGGCGGGCACGATTTCCAGGCCCCGCGTTTCGCGCACGGCGGCGGCCACGGTGGCCGGCCGCGTTTCGCCCTGATAAGCCTGCACAATGCTGCTGGCGTAGGAGCTGGCCAGGCCCGCCTTCACGTTGTCGAGGCCGTTGACGAGCAGCTGCACCTGCGCGTGGCCGCCGCGCACCAGGTCGCGCTCGAAGCGCGGCGGAATCACCAGTACCAGGTCGGCGCGGCCGGCCAGCAGGTCCTGGCCAGCCGCCTGCGCCGTGGGGCGCGTCTGCACCAGCCGGAAGTAGGGCGTGTACTGAAACTTGTCGAGCAGGCGGCGGGCGGCGGGGCTGTGGTCCTGGTCGACCACGGCCAGGTTCAGGTTCCTGATTTCGTAGTTGGCCGCGAAGCTCAGCAGCAGCAGCTGCACGATGGGCGCCACCAGCAGCAGCCCCAGCAGTGTGCGGTTACGCAGGAGCTGCCGCACTTCCTTTTCAAGCAAAAACCAGACGGTACGCATGGGGCAATGGGTGAATGAGCGAGTGAGTGAATGGGTGAATTAGAACGTCATGCTGAGCGCAGCGCAGCGGAGTCGAAGCATCTCTACCGCTTCGTTGGGCCGATTGGATTACTAATGCGGTAGAGATGCTTCGACTGCGGCTCCGCCTCCGCTCAGCATGACGTGCTTGTGGATTTGTTCTACCATCACGCCAAGCGGTTTTTCAACGACGCCAGCGTCAACCCCAGCAGCGCCACGGCCATGCCGGCGAGCACGGCGGTTTCGCGCCAGAGGGCTTGCAGGCCCTGGCCTTTTATCATGATACCCTTGAGAATGACGATGAAGTAGCGGGCCGGGATGAAACGCGACACCTGCTGGAGCGCGAAAGGCATGCTCTCAATCGGAAACAAGAAGCCGCTGAGGATGAGCGTGGGCAGCAGCAGGCTGAGCATGGACGTGAGCATGGCTGTTTGCTGCGAGGCCGCCCGCGCCGAAATCAGCACGCCCAGCGTGAGGGCCACCAGGATGTAGAGCAGCGTTTCGCCGATGAGTAGCGCCAGGCTGCCGCGCTGCGGAATGTGCAGCGCCCACACGCCCAGGCCCAGAATAAGCAGCCCATTAATGAAGGAAAGCAGGAAGTAGGGCACGATTTTGCCCACGATGATGGGCAGCTGCCGCATAGGCGAGACAAGCAGCACTTCCATCGTGCCGGTTTCCTTTTCGCGGGCGATGGTGATGCTGGTGAGCATGGCCGACACCAGCAGCAGAATCAGCGCCATCGTGCCGGGCACGAAGGTGTAGGCCGCCTTCAGGCCGGGGTTGAAGTAGAGCCGCGCCACAGCCTCCACGCGCGGGCCGGAACCCGTTGGGCGCGGCAGCTTCTCCTGCTCGTAGCTGCGGATGATGGCCGACGCATAGTTCACGAGGCTGATGGCCGTGTTTTGGTCCGAGGCATCGGCCACGAGCTGCACCTGCGCGTGGCCGAGGTGGTCGAGGTCGGTGGAAAAGCCCCCCGGAAACACCACGGCCAGCTTCACGTGGCCCTGCCGGAAAGCGGCCGCCACGTCGGGGTAGGAAGTAGCGTAGTCGCGCAGCCCAAAGTAGCCCGACGAAAACAGCCGGTTTTGCACCTCACGGGCGCGGGGGCCTTTGTCGAAATCGAGCACGGCCACGTCGGCGTTCTTGATTTCGTTGGTGAGCGCGAAGCCGAAGAGCGTGACCAGCGCCACCGGCATCCCGAAAAGAATGAGCAAGGTGCGCGGGTCGCGGAAAATGTGGTAAAACTCTTTCCGCACGAACATAAGAAAGGCTTTCATGGGCTGGTTGGGGTTGGTCCGGTGGGAATACGCCTGGCAGTCATGCTGAGCTTGTCGAAGCATCTCTACCGCTTCGTTGCAATGGCATTGATTACTAATGCGGTAGAGATGCTTCGACTGCGGCTGCGCCTCCGCTCAGCATGACGTGCTATTGTTGCTTGTTCTTCATGCTCATTCCACATTCTTCGCGCCCCGCGCCAGGTGGAGAAACACGTCGTTCATGCTTCCCACGCCAAATTGCTGCTTGAGCCCGGCGGGCGTATCGAGGGCTTCGATGTTGCCATCGACCATGATGCTGACGCGGTTGCAGTACTCGGCCTCGTCCATGTAGTGGGTGGTGATGAAGACGGTAGTGCCCCGCGCGGCGGCCTCGTAAATCAGGTCCCAGAATTGGCGGCGGGTGATGGGGTCCACGCCGCCGGTGGGCTCGTCGAGGAAGACCACGGCCGGGTCGTGCAGCAGCGCCACCGAGAAGGCCAGCTTCTGCTTCCAGCCCAGCGGCAGGCTGCCCACCAGCGTGTTGCGCTCGGCTTCCAGACCCAGGCGCTGGAGCAGCTCGTCGGTTTTTTGGCGGATAACGGCCGTTTTCAGCCCGTACACACCGCCGTAGAAGCGGATGTTTTCGCGCACCGTGAGGTCTTCGTATAGAGAGAATTTCTGGCTCATGTAGCCGATGTGCTGCTTGATTAGCTCCGGCTGCTGCCGCACGTCGAACCCCGCGACCGTGGCCGCGCCCTCGGTGGGGCCGAGCAAGCCGCAGAGCATCCGGATGGCGGTGGTTTTGCCCGCGCCGTTGGCGCCGAGGAAACCGAATATCTCCCCGGCCGCCACCTCGAAGCTGATGGCATTCACGGCCACGAAATCGCCGAAACGCTTGGTCAGCTTTTCGCAGCGGATAACCGGGCCGGCCGGGGCCGGGATGGGAATGGGCGCGTTCATGGCCGGGACGTTGAGGGAGCCGCCGGGGCCGCCGGGGCTTGCAGCAAATCCATAAAAGTGTCTTCGATGGTGGCCGCCACGGGGGCGACTGCCACGTCGGCGTGGCCGCGTTGGGTGAGGTAGGCGGTGAGCTGCGCGGCGGCTTCGGGGGCGGGGTGGGCCAGGCTCAGGTGGGCGCTTTCGCCGAAAGCGAAGCAGCTGTGGGCGTCGGGGTAGGCCCGCAGGTCCTTTAGCAGCGGGTACATGCGGGCGGCCCGCACCGCGTACAGCGGCCAGGGGTATGACTGGCGCAGGGCCTCGGGCGTGTCCACGCGCAGCACCCGGCCCTCCTGGAGCAGGGCCACTCGCTCGCACAGCGCGGCCTCGTCCATGTAGGGCGTCGAGACGACGATGGTAATGCCCCGCGCCTTGAGCGTGCCCAGCATCTGCCAGAACTCCTGCCGCGACACGGCATCGACGCCCGTCGTGGGCTCGTCGAGCAGCAGCACTTCGGGCTTGTGAATCAGGGCGCAGCACAGGGCCAGCTTCTGCTTCATGCCGCCCGACAAGGCTCCCGCCCGGCGATTTTTAAATGGGGCCAGCTGCTCGTAAATGTCCTGCACCAGCTCGTAGTTCGCGGCCACAGTGGTGCGAAACACGGCGGCGAAAAATTCCAGGTTTTCCTGCACCGTGAGGTCTTGGTAGAGTGAGAACTTGCCCGGCATGTAGCCCACCACGTTGCGAATGGCCCGGAAGTCGCGCACCACGTCGTGCCCGGCCACGGTGGCCGTGCCGGCATCGGCCAGCAGCAGCGTGGTGAGGATGCGGAAGAGCGTGGTTTTGCCGGCCCCATCCGGCCCGATGAGGCCGAACAGTTCGCCGGCCGCCACCGTCAGGCTCACGTCCTGCACGGCCGGCGTGGGGCCGTATGCTTTGCTGATGTGGTGGAGTTCGACGGCGGGCATGGCTGGTTTTGTTCTGGTGGTTCGCCTCACCCCCCGGCCCCCTCTCCGATGGAGAGGGGGAGCCACGGCGGCGCGGTAATCAAAGGGCACTTTTAAAGCAGGAAGGACAGTGAGGAAATGGCTCTTTTCCAGTCTGGCTCCCCCTCTCCATCAGAGAGGGGGCGGGGGGTGAGGCGCTCGTCAGAACAGCACGTCCGCTGGCATCCCAATCTTCAAGCTGCCGTCATTCGGCACGGCAATTTTCAGGGCGTACACCAGGTTCACCCGGTCTTCTTTGGTTTGAATGACTTTGGGCGTGAATTCGGATTTGCTCGAAACCCATTGCACCCGGCCGGCATATTCGCGGCGCTTGTTGTCGGGCGCATCCACCAGCACCTTCACCGGCTGGCCCAACTTGAGGCGGGTGAGCTGGTCGCCGGCCACGTAGGCGCGCAGAATCAGGGTTTTCGTGTCGCCGATTTTATACAGCGGCTGGCCGTAGTTCACCACCTCGCTGGGCTCGACGTACACCGTGAGCACCGTGCCGGCTACCGGGTTCACCACCCGGCTGTTGCGCAGCTGGTCGTTCACCTGCTGCACCTGGGCGCGCAGGGGGGCCACCTGCGCCCGCGTGCCCCGCGCCTGCGTGCTCAGGGCCGAGCGCTGGGCGGCCACCTGCTGGCGGGCCGTGGCCAGCTGGTAGTCCAGGTCGTCGAGCTGTTTGCTGGGCACGGCGTCGGCTTTCACCAGGCTCACCACCCGTTTCCGCTCGCGTTGGAGGTTGGCTACCTGTTGTTCGAGGGCGCTCAGCTGGGTGCCCACGTCGGGCGTTTGCTGGCGCACGGCCTGGGCGCTGGCTTGCAGCTGCTGCCGGCGCAGGGCCAGCTGCACCGTGTCGATGAGGCCCACTTCACGGCCGGCGGGCAGCTCGTCGCCCTCGGCCACGGCCAGCCGCAGCAGCTGCCCCTGCGCCTGGGCTGAAACCACGTACTCGGTCGTTTCAAAATTGCCCGAAGCGTCGAAGCGGGGCTCCTCGGCCTGGCAGCCGCTCAGCAGCAGCACGATTCCCAGACAGCTGGCAGGGCATAGTAGTTGCAGATTCTTCATGATAGGCAATCGGTTAACGGGTTGGGGTGGAGGGTTGCGGCGCGGTTCCGCCCGTCGTGGCGGCATCGGCCTGGGCCTGCAGCAGCTGGAGCCGGTGCAGCTGCTCGTTGAGGCGGGCCTGGGTCAGGTTGTTGGCCTCCGTGAAGTAGTCGGGGAAGCCGATGATGCCATTTTCCAGCTGCACCGCTGCCGTAGCCTGGATTTTTTCGCGCAGCGGAATCAACTGCTGGTCCGTTTCCAGCAGAGCTTGAAAGCGCTCCAACGCCGTTTGCTGGCCGGCCAGCATCAGCCGCTGGTTTTGCTCAAACACGGCCTGCTGCACGCTCACCGCTTCGGTGCCGAGCTGAATGGTCTGCCGGTCCTGCCGGCGGGTGTAGTAGTTGCTCAGCGTCCAGTTGAGGCGCACGCCCGCCAGCCCGTAGCCATGAAAGTCGTTGCGCAGAAAGTCCAGCGTGGGCCGGCCGTACCCCGCTTGCCCGTACACGCTCAGGCGCGGAGCCAGCCGGGCATCGTTGAGCTTTTGCTGCCCCGCCAGCAGCTCTTTCTGCCGGGCGTAGAGCATCAGCTCGGGCCGGGGCACGGGCGCGGGCAGTTCGGCGGGCGTGGTCAGGCGGGCCTCCGGGAGCAGCGGCTGGCCCACCAATTCGCCGAGCTGGCGCAGCAGGCCGGCCCGGCTACTGGCCAGGTCGCGCAGAAGCTGGTCGAGGTTCAGGACTTCGGCATCGAGGCGGGCCACGTCCTGGCCGGTGGCGGTGCCGTAGGTGCGACGGGCCAGCAGGGCCTTGCGCCGTTGTTGCAGGTCGGCGCGCAGCGTTTGGCGCAGGGCCGTGTTCCGGTCGGTCAGGAGCACCGCGAAAAACAGGCCGTCCACCTGTTCGCGTAGGCGGTAGAGGCTCACCTCCACCTGCTGGTTATTCACATTGGCTGTCAGGGCCTCCACGTCCTGCTGGCGGCGGGTGGTGCCCCCGTCGTAGAGGGTTTGGGTGGCATCCAGCGTGAGGCGGTACTGGTCTTTGGACAGCGAAGGAATGGAAATGCCCGGCACCTCCAACGGTATTTTGGTCACCTCGCTTTGGTAGGATGCCTGACCGTTGAGGGCCAGCTGCGGCAGCTGCCGCAACGTGGTCAGCCGGGCCTGGTTGTTGGCGGCCTGGGCATCGTTCAGGGCTTGCTGGCGGCGCAGGGGTGCATTGGCCGTGGCCAGCTCATAGCATTGAGCCAGCGTGAGTTCCGGGTCAGCCGGAGCAGGAGCCTGGGCGTAGGCCAGGCCGGGCTTCCCTCCTATCCCGGCTACCAGGAAGGCCCCAATCAAAAGCAAACGAGAGCTGAGCATTTAGTTTAACTTTTTGGTTAATACTAGGGCAAAAAAATAGTCAGACCGCAATGGCCCGGATGATGAACTCGGCCACCTCAGTGCGTCGCCGCTCCATTTCCTGGCGGTACTCTTCTTCCGACAAGCCCAACGCCACCGCAAAAATCGGCTTGCCCAAAAACGGGAACAGCACCAGCGACATCAGGTTCATCAGCAGCTGCGCCGAGCTAATGGGCCGGATGCGGCCCTTGGCCACCGCCTCCTCCACCTGCTGCCGGAATTTGTCGAGGTGCGGCTTCTGGTGCTGCACGGCCATTTTGAAGAAGAACTGCGGGTTGCGGTTCACCTCGTTCACAATGAACAAGGGTAGGAAGCTATTCTGGCTGACGAAGGTGATGTACTCGCCCGCCAGCCGGCGGATTTTCTCGAACAGGTCGGCCTCGGTTTCCAGGGCAGCCACCATGCGGGGCAGCAAGGCCCCCACGGCCCGGTTGATAATCAGCTCCGACAGCTTCTCCTTGCTGCGGAAGTAGTAATGCAGCAGGGCCTTGTTGATACCCGCCCGGTCGGCAATTTCCTGCATCCGCGCACCCGCCAGGCCCTTTTCCAGAAATACGGCCTGCGCCGCTTCCAGAATCAGCTCTTCGGTGGTGGATTTAGAGGGCTCCATTACCTTTTCGGTTTAACTATTTGGTTAACTTTACGCAAACCTACGATGGAAGATTCAATCAGCCTAAAAACACGCTGCTGAAGAAAGGGGCCAGCGCTGCGATTTGGAAGCAAATACAGCTTGTGCTATCTGTTAAAAAATTCATAATCAATAAATTAATGACCATGCGTTACCGCTTAAAAAAAGTCGGACACTTCCCGAGCCCCTGGCGCGACCCGGCGCTGAGCCTATTGCTTGCGGTTGAAATAATTTTGATTTTTGGAATAGCGCCCCTGGTCAGTGCCGGTTGGGCGGGCTACGTGGTGCTGGGGCTGTTCCAGAGTCTCATCGGGGCGTTGTCTTACTTCGTCGTAGCCACCCGGCCCGAACGGCTACTGCTGCTGCTCAGCCTCGGGCTGATGGTTGGCCTCACGGTGGCAAAATCATATTACCCGGTTCATCAGCCGTTTAATCTCGGCTTTATCGGGGCCAACCTGCTGTTTGTAGTCGTGCTGTTGCGGGCCGTGGGCCAGGCCGTTTTTGCGGATGCCTTGATTACCGTGCACCGCATCCGGGGTGGCATGGTGCTTTATCTGACCTTGGCGCTTTTGTTCCTGTCGCTGTTCGTGCTGCTCGAAACCTGGCAGCCCGGCGCGTTCAGTGGCATCAGTACCAATGCCCGGCAGCAGTACGGGCAGCTTCTTTACTTCAGCCTCGTCACGCTTTCCAGCACCGGCTACGGCGATGTGCTACCTCTGCACCCATTGGCCCGCAGCCTGGCCACCTGCGAAGCCATTACCGGCCAGCTTTCATCGCCACCCTGTTTGCCCGCCTCATCAACCTGCACCTGCTGGCCCGGCGCGCCTGACTACTGGGTTCTGAACTAGCCAGGTATCTGGCCTGAATAATCCAAGTTGCAGATTAGCCGCAACTTGGGATAATTCGGCGTTTAGAAGAAATAGCCAGGCACAACACCTGTCCTCCGAGAAACCAAAAACCCCATTTCCGGCACGGAAACGGGGTTTTTTGTAGAGAGCGAGGGATTCGAACCCCCGGAGGTTTAACCCTCAACGGTTTTCAAGACCGCCGCAATCGACCACTCTGCCAGCTCTCTATGGTCAGTGAACAGTTATCAATGAGCCAACAGGATAACTGTTCATTGCCCACTGATAACTGTTAACTGAAAATGTAGAGAAGGGGGGATTCGAACCCCCGATACCGTTGCCGGTATAACGGTTTTCGAAACCGTCGCATTCGACCACTCTGCCACCTCTCTGGAAGTTCCCCGAGTGATTGGGGACTGCAAAAGTAAAACGGAAAGCGAAATGAAAACCCCCGCCGCCCGAAAAAACTTCAACTTTTTGCTAGCCGCCTGACTGCCAGCGCCTCATTTTTCGACGCTGATGACCCGCTGCGCGCCCAGCTGCTCGCGCATCATCTCCCGGCGGCGGCCGGTCACGGCATCCATGCTCACGTTCACCTCGAAGCCGATGATGAGCGTCATGCACACAAACTCCAGCCACACCATGAAGCCCACCAGCGCCCCAATGGAGCCGTAGAAGTGATTGTACGAGTCGAAAATGCGCACGTAGAGCGTGAACAGAAACGACACCAGGAAGATGAGGAGCGTGGCCACAATGGCCCCGACCGATACCAGCGGCCACTTGTCGTGCACGGGCGGCACGAAATAGTAAATCACGCAGGTGGTGCTCAGAAATAGCCCAATCAGCGAGCCGTAGCGCACCAGCGTAATCACGAGGTCGGTGAAGCGCTCGGGTACGATTTCGTAGAACACCAGCCCGTCAATCAGATACGTGCCGAAAAAGATGCCGGCAATGGCCAGCAGCAGAATGAGGGCCAGTACGAAAGTAAGCGCCGTGGCAATCACGCGCTTGCGAATATAGCTGCGGTGCTTAAACCAAGGGTATTTCTTCTCGAAGGCATCGAGCAGGGCCATGATGCCGTTGGAGCTGAGCACCAGGGCAGTAACGAAACCGAATGAGAGCAGCCCCCCGTGCGGAATGTTCACAATATCCTCGATGGTGGAGGCCGTGGCCGCGTACAGCTCGCGCGGCATGAAGTCGCCCAGAAACTGCAGGATATCCACGCTCAAGTTGGGAACGGGGATGTAGGGAATGAGCGTGAACAGGAAAATAATGGTCGGAAACAGGGCCACCGTGAGGTTAAAGGCCATGTAGGCGGCGCGTTTCTCCAGCGAGTCGAGGCGCAGCTCGTGTAGAATGCGGTCGAGCACGTCGTACACCGAGGCGTGGCCGCTCCCGAAGCGCAGGCGCTTGAGGCCCACAATCAGCCGCCGGTAGTGGCGTTGCTGGCGCACGTCCGGGATACGGGCTCGGCGAATGGCGGCGGGGGCTTTCAATGGGCAGTGAACGGTTATCAGTTATCAGTAAACAATTATCAGTGAACAGTTATCAGTATCAGCAACAAAAAGCCCTTTGCTAACTGCTAACTTTTTACTGTTAATTGTTTACTGATTTAGCTACTTGCGGAACGCGGCCGGGGCGGGCGCATCGGGCGGAATAGCGCCGGGCGTGGGCAGCACCGGGCTATCGAATTCATCTTCGCTAAAGTACGGCAGCAGCCGCTCCTGAATGTTGGCGGGCATGGCCACGGGACGGCCGGTAGCCGTTTTCACAAACACCATCAGGGTGTGGCCTTCGGTGAGCAGCTGGCCCGCCTCGTTGTAAATCTCATACTCGAACAGGGCGCGGGCACCTTCGGGCGGCTGGCGCAGCAGCAGGCGCACGGTCAGCAGGTCGTCGTAGCGGGCGGGGCGGCGGAATTTGGTGCGCAGCTCCCCCACCGGCATGCCCACGCCATCGGCTTCCATGTCCTTGTAGCTGATGCCCAGCTTGCGAAACGCTTCGGTGCGGGCCACCTCGAAATACGCCGCGTAGTTGCCGTGATAGACGTAGCCCATCTGGTCGGTTTCCGCGTAGCGCACGCGGATTTGGATGTCGGAGGTATACATGGTTAGCAAATCTAACAGCACGTCATGCTGAGCGGAGCCGAAGCATCTCGCGTGTGGTAGTAATCAGAACCGTCGAACCGAAGGTCGGCGTAGCCAACGATTAAATTAGCGGTGGCACGCGAGATGCTTCAGCTCCACTCAGCATGATGTTCAATTTACTTAATCCCCGCCCGATTCAGGGCTGCCTGGTAGCGGCGGGCGTTGGCAATGTGCTCGGTTTCGTTGGTGGCAAAAGCGTGGTAGCCGCTGAAGTCCTCCTTGGCGCAGAAGTAGAGGTAGTTGTTGCTCTCGGGTTTCAGCACGGCATCGATGCTGGCGATGCTGGGCAGGTCGATGGGGCCGGGCGGCAGGCCGGCGTACATGTAGGTATTGTAGGGCGAGTCCTTCTTCAGATGCACGTTCAGCACGCGCTTGATGGTGAAATCGTGGTTGGCGTACACCACGGTGGGGTCGGCCTGCAGCTTCATGCCTTTTTTCAGGCGGTTGAGGTACACGCCGGCAATGCGCGGGCGCTCGTCGGCGTGCTGCTGCTGCTCGGCTTCCACAATGCTGGCCAGGGTGCTCACCTGGGCGCGGGTGAGGTGCAGCTGCTCGCGCTCGGCGTCGCGGGCGGGTGTCCAGAACTGCTCGTAGGCGGTTTTCAGGCGCTGAAACAGGCGTGGGGCCGTGGTGTTCCAGTACACGTCGTAGGTGTTCGGGATGAACATGGTGAGCACCGAGGTGGTGTCGAAGCCCAGGCTACGGGTGTAGGCCGGGTCGCGCAACAGCGAGTCGAGCCGGGCGGCGGGCACGTCGACCTGGGCGGCAAGCTTGGTTACCAGCTCCTGGCGCAGGCGCACGGTGTTGAAGGTAAGCTTGACCGGCGACTGCGCCCCGCTCTTGAGCACGTTGATGAGCTGGCGGTTAGTGAAGCCGTCCTTCAGCGCGTAGTTGCCGGGCTTCACGGCCCCGGGCCGGTCGTAGTGCATGAGGCGGGCCACGAAATGCAATGAGAGCTTGTCGATGATGGTGCCGGTGCCGTCGACGGCGTTGAGGGCCTGCTTCCAGTCGGCCCCGCGCGGAATCACGACGTAGGTGGGCTTGCCCTTGGTTTCGACGTTGGCGGTGAAGAACACCTGGTAGAAATAGTAGGAGAAGCAGACCAGTGCCAGTGTGAAGACAACGCTGACCGTGGCCCAGCGGCGACGGGTTTTCAGGGCATCATCACGGCGTTCGATGACCGTCTTGGGAGTGGGTTTGGACATGTTGAGGGGGAGCGGGATTCGGGAAGCGGCGTCAAAAGTACGAAGCCCGGGCAGCGCGTCGCGCGGGGACGGCCGGGCTGGCGCGTTTCGGCCGGGCGTAGTACCTTGCCCGCGCCTTTAGCCCCAGCCCCGCGCCCCGGCTACCGGCATTTGTGCCCGGCTGGCTTCCACCAGCCCGTTTCATCACTATCCCTTATTCCCCCTCATGCCCGCCACCCTGCTCCGCATTCACCCCGAAAACCCGCCCCAGAGCCGCATTCAGCAAGCCGTTGACGTGCTGCGCAAGGGGGGAGTTATTATTTACCCCACCGATACCGTATATGGAATCGGCTGTGACGTAACCAATGCCAAGGCCGTGGACCGGGTGTGCCGCATCAAAAAGCTCTTCCCCGAAAAGGCCAACCTGAGCTTCATTTGCTACGACCTGTCGCATATTTCCGACTATGCCAACGGCATCACCACGGAAACCTACAAAGTCATCAAAAAAGCCCTGCCCGGACCGTTCACCTTCCTGTTCGAAGCGAGCTCCAACGCCCCCCGCTTCGGCGGCACCAAGCGCAAAACCGTGGGCATCCGCGTGCCGGACAACCAGATTATCCGCCAGCTGGTGAAAGAGCTGGGCAACCCCATCGTGAGCACCTCGGTGCGCGAGGACGAAAACACCATCGATGAGTACGTGACTGACCCGGACCTGATTTTCGAAAAATACCGCCTGCTGGTCGACCTCGTGATTGACGGCGGCTTTGGCGGCAACGTCCCCAGCACCATCATCGACTGCACGAACGATGAGTTCGAACTGGTGCGCCAGGGCGCGGGCGATATCGAGCAGTATTTGTAAGCAGCTGTCATTGCGAGGCGAAACGACGAAGCAATGACAGACGCCCCCTGCTACCGCTTGTGCTTCCACCTTCTATGCGTCCACAGGTACTGCTCGGGCGCGGCGCGGATGTCCTTTTCCAGATGACGGGCAAACGCCTCGATGATGGGAAAGTCGTCGGCGGGCAGCGGCGAGGTACCGTCGTAAAGCTCGGTGAACACGAAATCGTAGTAGCCCCGGCGGCGGCGGTGGACACTGACGTACACCACCGCGCAGTGGAAACGTGCTGCCAGCCGGTCGGCGCTGGTATAGAAGCCGGCGTCCTGGTTCATGAACTGCGTCCAGTAGGGCCGGTCGACGGGGCCAGCGGCCTGGTCCGATACCAGGCTCATCAGCCGGGCCTCATCGCGGTGCGCCACCAGCTGCCGGATTACGTCGCGCATGGGCACCAGGCTGGCCCCGGTGCGGGAGCGCACATAGCGCAGGAAATCCTCGAAAAACGGGTTGCTAAGCGGCTTGTACACGCCATCGACGGGGGCCGTGAGCCAGAGCGGGGCCGCTGCCAGCACCCACTCCCAGTTGCCGGCGTGCGAGGCCAGCCCCAGCACCGTGCGGCCGGCGGCAAAATGTCGGTTCATCACCTCGGGGTTGTGCAGCACCATGCGTTTTTTGAGCTCGGCGGCGGGTAGGGCGGGCAATTTCAGCACCTCTACTATTACCTGGGCGAAGTGGCGGTAGAAGCCTTTGGCGATGCGCTCGATTTCCGCTTCGCCTTTGTCGGGAAAGGAATTACGCAGGTTTTCGCACACCACCCGCCTGCGGTAGCGCACCACGTAGGCCAGCAGCAGATACAGGCCGTCGGCAGCCAGGTACAGCCACGCGAGCGGCAGCCGGGCCAGGCCCAGCAGCAGCCACCGCAGCGGGGCATAGGCCGCCGAGTAGGGGCGGCCGGGCG
>JALYUI010000529.1 GCA_030853845.1 Bacteroidota bacterium
CTCGCAGAGTCCACGCTACAGCGTTGGTGCGTACTTTCGTCGCCCGTCAACTGCTGCCCTCCGCATGTCCCGAAAGCTCCTGGCGTTACTCACGGCCCTGCTCCTGCTGCTGAGCCTGGCCACCTACATCTACTACCGGCGCACACTGGCCCTGGTGCCCGTCGACCCCTACGCCCTCGTGCCCGACGATGCCGTGTTCGTGCTCAGCACCCACGACCACCCCGCCCTGGTGCGCCACCTCCAGGAAACCGAGCTCTGGGACAACCTCACGGCCGTGCGCTACTTCCAGCAGGCGGCCGGCCACCTCGCGCTGGCCGACAGCCTGGCCGGCGGCAATGCCCACCGCCGCAATGCCCTGCTCAACCTGCTGGGCCACAAGCTGGTCATTACCTCGGTGCACGTTACCGGGAAAGATGAGTTCGACGTGCTCTACCAGGTGCCGCTGAGCCAGGTGAGCGAGTATCGGCAGGTGCGGGGCCTGCTCGAAATTCTGGGCCGCGACCCGCGCTACCGCCTGACCACCCGCCTCTACGAAGGCCAGGAGCTGAACGTGCTCACCGAGCTGCGTACTGAGCACAGTATCACCGTGCTCAACTACCGCAACCACCTGCTGCTGAGTACCAACTCCGACCTGATAGAAGCCGTGGTGCGGCGGCTGGCTCACCCCGATGCGCTCACCGTGCAGGCGGCTTTCCCGGCTACCGACCTGCTGCGCGTGCCCGGCACCGATGCCACGCTGCTGGTGAACTACCGCCGCTTGCCCCTGTTTCTGGACGTGCTGTTTCGGCCCGATGCCCACGGGGCCGTCGACCAGCTGACCGGGCTTGTATCGCAGGGCCTGCTGAGTGTGCGCCTGGAAGGCAGCCGCGCCCAGCTGCCGGGCTTTTCGAACCCCGAAACGGCCCGCGGCACCTTGCAGCAGCGGGTGCGCGGCCAGCCAGCCCAGCCCTTGAGCATGAGCAGCGTGTTGAGTACCCGCACGGCCCTGCTGTTGCACCTGGCCGCCAATCCGGCCCGCACCTGGCCCTTCCGGCCCGGCTCCGATTCGCTGGGCCGTCGGGCGGCTCTCGACAGTCTGCGCGCCACTTTCGGGGGTGAAATGGCAGTGGCCTACCTCATGGCGGCCACGCCGGGCAGCCGGCCGGGACGGTTGGCGCTGGTGCGCAGCCTAGCTCCGGCGCGCACGGCCCACTGGCTGGCCCGCCTGCGCCGCATCGACGGCAGCTCGCCGGCCTTCACCAAAGTAGGGGGCTACGAAATTCATCCGGTGAGCTTTGCCGAGCCCGAGGTGCTGGGGCCGCTGCTCGCCCCGGGCCAGCCCCGCCCGGCCGAAGCCACGGTAGTCGCCCCGGCCAGTGTCCTCGTCGACGGCTACCTCGTGCTGGCCGACGAGCAGACCCTGAGCGGCTACCTGGCCGACGTGGTGGCCGGCCGCACCTGGGCGCGCACGCCGGCCCAGGTGTCGTTTCTGCGCGAAACCCTGCCCCGGGCGCGTCTTAGCATATTCATCGACACACGCAATAGCTGGAATGCTTTGCTTGGCGTGCTTACCGAGGAGCGGCGGGCGGGCTTGCTGCGCAACGAGGCCCTGTTCAAGCGCTTCCCCCAGATAGCTTTCCAGCTGGTGCCCGCCGAAAACGAGGCCGCCCCAGATGCCCAGTATTTCACGCAGCTGCTGCTGCGCCACCCCAACCCCGGCCCGGCTACGGCCCGGCCCGGTGGGGCCGCCGCCAACGGCCGGGTGCTCGCCTTCCGGCACCGCCTGCTGGGGGTGCCCACGCTGCTGCCGGCCCTGGGTACCCGCGTGCCGGCCGTGGTGGTGCAGGATTCAGCCCACGCGCTGCACTACGTAAGCGCCGAGAACACCGTGCTCTGGTCCGATACCTTGGGCGGGCCGGCCGTGGGGCTGAGCCTGCTGCCGGCCGGGGCTGGGGTGCCGGGTGGGCTGCTGCTGGGGGCCGGGGCGCAACTGCACCTGCTGGCCGCCGATGGTTCCGACGTACTGCCCTTCCCGCTGCACCTGCCCGACACCGTGCGCGTGGCCGACCTGCTGGCGGGCCCCGTGCCCGGGCAGCCGGCCCGTCTGCTGGCCACTACCGTCGGCCACCACCTGCTGCTGCTCGATGCCAAGGGCCATCTGTTTCCGGGCTGGCAGCCCAAGCGGCTCGATTTCCCGCTGGCCGGCCGGCCGGCGCTGCTGAACGTGAGCGGGCGCGACGTGGTGGTGGCTCCGCTGCAAAACGGCTACGTGTATGCCTTCGATGGGGCGGGCAACCTGCTTCCCGGCTTCCCGCTGAGCGTGGGCGCGCGGCTGGCTGGCGATATTTTCACGCAGGCGGGCAGCACGCTCAGCCGCTCGCACCTCACCGTGGTAAACCAGCACGGCGAGCTGGTGATGTTCACGCTCGGGGGCGATATTATCAGCCGGAAACGGGTGGCTACCTGGAGCCGTACGGCCCGGTTCCACCTCGTGCCCGACCCGCACGGCCGCTCCTTCGCCGTGGCGCGGGAGGATAACAACCAGCTCGACCTCTACCTGCCCACCCTGAACGACCCGCTACTCACCCAGCGCTTCGTGACATCGGGCGCGCGCGGCGTGCAATGGTTCGATTTTGGCGGCGGCCGGCGACTGGTGGCCATTACCGAAACCGGGCCGGGGCAGGTGTTTCTCTACGATGCGCGCGGCTGGCTGCTGGGCCACGAGGCCCTGCCCAGCACCGGCACCGGCGTGGGCCTGAGCTACGACGCCACCACCGACAGCTACCAGCTGGTCCGCATTGTGGGCCGCGAATTGCGCCGCACTGAGCTGAAGGTGGGGTTGTGAGGTGGAGTCCTGCATTCTGCGAAATTGTGAGACCGTCATG
>JALYUI010000550.1 GCA_030853845.1 Bacteroidota bacterium
GGACAAGTTTGATTACTATGTGGTGGAGCTCAGTAGCTTCCAGCTCGATGATACCCACGACTTCCAGCCCTGGATTGCCATCCTACTCAACATCACGCCCGACCACCTCGACCGCTACGGCTACTCGCTTGAGCAATACGCCCAGGCCAAGCTGCGTATCATGCGCAATCAGGACAGTGAGGGGACGTTTATTTACAACGCGGACGATGAGAACATCCAACGCTACTTCAAGTCGGCGCTGCGGCCGGTGCACCAGATGCCGTTCAGCCTGCATCACCGCCCCGATATCCACCTGGCGGCCTACTACGAATCGGAGGACCTGCTGTGCGTCGACATGCTGCCCGGCTACTACAGCAAAACCGAGGAAATTAGCACCGCCAGCTCGCCCCTCATCGGCCAGCACAACCGCCAAAATATGCTGGCTGCCGTGCTCGCTGCCCGTGTGGCCGGCCTCGAAACCGAGCAGATTGAGGCCGCCCTGGCCACTTTCCGCAACGCCGACCACCGCCTGCAGTTAGTGGGCGAAATCAACGGCGCGCGCTACATCAACGACAGCAAGGCCACCAACGTGGAGGCCGCCTGGTACGCACTCGACGGCATCCACCAGCCGATAGTCTGGATTGCCGGCGGCACCGACAAGGGCAACGACTACAGCAGCCTGCTTAGCCTGGCCGAACACAGGGTAAAGGCCCTCATCTGCCTGGGCATCGACAATGCCAAGCTGCGCGCCAGCTTCGACCCCATCATCCCGCAGGTACTGGAAACCCAAAGCATGGCCGATGCCGTGGCCCGCGCCACCGCCCTCGCCACCCCCGGCGACGTGGTACTGCTCTCGCCCTGCTGCGCCAGCTTCGACCTATTCAAGAATTACGAAGACCGGGGGCGGCAGTTCGTGGCTGCTGTTCAGGGTCTGGGCGGGTAGAACGTCATGCAGAGCGGAGCGAAACATCGCGCGTGCCACCACTAACCAAACTATCAAACGATTAAATTACTGCTGCACGCGAGATGCTGCGACTGCGCTCCGCATGACGTGCTGGATAAAAATGCCCATTCACCCATTCACTCATTCACCCATTCGCTCATTGACATGAAAGACTGGCTGCAACGCAACCTCAAGGGCGACCCCATTCTGTGGGCCATTGTGTTCCTGTTTTCCTTCATCAGCATTGCCGTGGTGTATTCGGCCACCGGCACGCTGGCGTATAAGAAGCTGAACGGCAATACCGAAGCCTTCCTCTTCAAGCACACCAGTCTGATTCTGGTGGGCTTGGTCTGCATGTGGCTGGCGCACCGTGTCGACTACCGGCACTATTCGCGCTGGTCGCTTTACGCGCTGCTGCTAAGCGTGCCGCTGCTGCTCTACACCTTTTTCATGGGCGGCACTACGCTCAATGAAGCCTCGCGCTGGCTCACCATCCCGGTCATCAACCAGACCTTCCAGCCGTCGGATTTAGCCAAGCTGGCCCTCATCACCCACCTGGCCAGCATGCTCAGCCGCCGGCAGCAGCACCTGCACGATTTCAAATCGACCCTGCTGCCTGTGATGCTGTGGGTGGGCACCATCTGCGGCCTCATCATTCTCAGTAACGCCTCCACGGCCTTGCTGCTGTTCGCCACCTGCATGCTGCTGATGTTCATCGGCCGCGTGCCCCTCAAGCAAATGGCCGTGATGGTAGCTATTGGCATCGTGCTGGGCGGCACCGGCCTGTGGGCTGGTCAGCGCCTGGGCACGGTGATTTCGCGCGTCACCAACTTCTCCGACAAAACCAAGAAAACTCCTTTCCAGCTCGAACACAGCTACATTGCCATTGCCACCGGCGGCATTGCCGGCAAAGGCCCCGGTAAAAGCACCGAGCGCAACATCCTGCCGCACCCGTATTCCGACTTCATCTATGCTATTATCATCGAGGAGTACGGCCTGCTCGGCGGAGCCATCATCCTGTTCCTCTACCTCGCCTTTTTATATCGAGGGCTGAAAACGGTGATGAACAGCTACGGCGCTTTCGGGGGGCTGCTCTCGGCGGGCCTGAGCTTCAGTTTGGTGCTGCAGGCGCTGGTGAACATGGGGGTGGCCGTGGGCCTGGGCCCCATCACCGGCCTGCCGCTGCCTCTGTTGAGCATGGGCGGTACTTCGCTGATTTTTACCGGCCTCAGCATCGGCATCATCCTGGCCGTGAGTCGCGGCGAGCCCGAAATCCGCCCCGTGACGGGCGAAGACCCCGATGCGCCGCGCATTCCGCGTTTGGGGGCCAGCTACTAACAGATTAGAGCGCCCGATTGAACGGTCATGCTGAGCTTGCCGAAGCATCTCTACTACGCAACTAATTCAATCGGACCAACGAAGCGGGAGATGCTTCGGCAAGCCTAGCATAATCCTCCTTCGTCATGACGTTCCTTAACATGAGGTACTTCGACCAGACTTTCCTCCAGCCATGACCACCACACCACTTCGTTTCATTATCTCCGGCGGGGGCACGGGCGGGCACATTTTCCCGGCGGTGGCCATTGCCAACGAGTTGCGCCGCCGCCTGCCCGATGCCGAAATACTCTTCGTGGGGGCCAACGGCCGCATGGAGATGACCCGCGTGCCCGAGGCCGGCTACAAAATCGTGGGCCTCGACATCACCGGCCTGCAACGCCGCCTCACGCCCCAGAACCTGTTGTTTCCGTTGCGGGTGTTCCGCTCGGTGCGCAAGGCCGGGAAGTTGATTGAGGAGTTCCGGCCCGATGCCGTGGTCGGGGTGGGGGGCTACGCCTCGGCCCCGGTGCTGCTGGCCGCCACCTCGCGGGCCATTCCTTCGCTCATTCAAGAGCAGAATTCCTACGCCGGCCTCGTGAACAAGCTGCTGGCCAAACGGGTGAACAAAATCTGCGTGGCCTACGACGGTATGGAGAAGTTCTTCCCGGCCGAGAAACTTATCCTCACCGGCAACCCGGTACGCACCGAAATAGCCCACGGCGACCGGGCCGAAGCGCTGAAGTTCTTCGGCCTTGACCCCGCCCGGAAAACCCTGCTGGTGGTGGGCGGCAGCCTCGGCGCGCGCACCCTCAACCAGGCCACGGCAGCGGCGCTGCCCCGCCTGCGCGAAGCCGGCGTGCAGCTGCTCTGGCAAACCGGCAAGCTCTACTTCCCCGAGGCCCGGCAGCAGGCCGACCAGGCCGCTGGCCTCCACGCCATGGATTTCATCCAGCGCATGGACCTAGCCTACGCGGCCGCCGATGTGGTTGTCAGCCGCGCCGGGGCGCTGTCGGTGTCGGAGCTGTGCCTCACTGGTAAGGCCAGCATCTTGGTGCCCTCGCCCAACGTGGCCGAAGACCATCAGACCAAAAATGCGCTGGCCCTGGTGGCCAAAGGGGCCGCCGTGCTCATCACCGACGAGCATTCCCCCGCCCGCCTCTACGACGAAGCCCTGCGACTGCTGGCCGACCCCGAGCGTCAGCAGCAGCTCAGCAACCGCGTCCGCGAGCTGGCCCGCCCCGATGCTACCGTCGCGATTGTTGATGAGCTGCTTCGATTAATTAAAAATTAAAAATGAAGAATTAAAAAAGGGTGGCCAGCATAATACTCGACCCTCATTTTCTGCTTTTTATTTTTAATTCATAATTTTTAGTTCATAATTATTTTGAAGCAATTCCCCTACGTTTTCTTTCTCGGCATCGGTGGCATCGGCATGTCGGCGCTGGCGCGCTGGTTCCGGGCCAACGGCCACCAGGTGAGCGGCTACGATAAAACCGAAACTCCCCTCACCCGTGCCCTCGTGGCCGAAGGCATTGCCATTCACTACGCCGATGCGGTGGAAAATATCCCGGCCGAAATTCGCGCTCACCGCGAGCAGACGCTGGTGGTGCTCACGCCAGCTATTCCGGCCGACAGCGTGGAATGGGCCTGGCTAAAGGCCGAGGGCTACGATATCCGCAAGCGCAGCCAGGTGCTGGGCGTGCTCACTGCGGGCCACTTCACCATTGCCGTGGCCGGCACCCACGGCAAAACCACCACTAGCAGTATGGTGGCCCACCTGCTCCACCACGCGGGAGTAGATTGCGGGGCATTTCTGGGTGGCATTTCGGTGAACCTGGGCAGTAACCTGCTGCTGCCCGCCACGCCCGCAGCCCCCATTGTGGTGGAAGCCGACGAGTACGACCGCAGCTTCCTGACCCTGCACCCCGACGTGGCCATCGTAACCAGCACCGATGCCGACCACCTCGACATCTACGGCAACCAGTCGGCCCTGATTGAGTCGTTTCGCCAGTTCGTGGCCCAGCTGAAGCCCGGCGGCACGCTGCTCCTCAACCACACCGCCGACCCCAGCGTAGCCGCCGCCGCCCCGGCTGGCACCCGCGTCATCCACTACGGCCTCACGTCCGAGCAGGGTCCCGAGCTGTACGCGGCCGACATTCGCCCCGAGGGCCACCTGTTCCGCTTCGACCTGCACCGGCCCGAAAGTACCGTGCGCAGCCTGGAGCTGGCCGTGCCCGGCTACCACAACGTGGAAAACATGCTGGCCGCTGCCGCCGTAGCCCAGCTACAGGGTGTAGGAGAGGAGGCGCTGCGTACCGCCGTGGCTGCCTACCGGGGAGTAAAGCGCCGCTTCGAGTTCGTGGTAACCGCGCCCAATAATGTTTATTTAGACGATTACGCTCACCATCCACGCGAAATTGAGGCCTTCCTGCGTTCAGTGCGGGCGCTGTATCCGGGTAAGCGGCTGCGCGTTATTTTTCAACCCCATCTGTTCACCCGCACCCGCGACTTTGCCCCCGGCTTTGCGCAGAGCTTAAGTATTGCAGATGAGGTATTTTTGTTGGATATTTACCCCGCCCGTGAGAAGCCGCTACCCGGCGTAAACTCCGAAATGCTCCTGGCCGAAATCACGGCTCCTACCAAAGCCCTCGTCACCAAAGAACAAGCCCTGGCCGCCGCCACTACCGACAACTCCTTCGACGTGCTGGCCACCGTCGGCGCCGGCGACATCGACACCCTGGTACCCCAGCTGAAACAGATTCTTTCGCAACGCTGGCTGTAGAATCGGCAATGAGTTCCTGAACGTCATGCTGAGCTTGTCGAAGCATCTCTACCGCTTCGTTGCAATGATTGATTTACTTGATTTACTTCGGCGGTAGAGATGCTTCGGCAAGCTTAGCATGACGTTTAGTTACTTCCGCTAATTACCCTCACAACCATCCCAACTTTGGACCGTACCGTTAGAAACCTGCTTGTTGCCGCTGCCTGCCTGCTGGTGCTGGGTGGGCTGGCCGTATTTGCCACCGTGCGCCAGTCCAACCGCGCTGTCGATGCCGTGAAGGTGAACGTCGCCAATGAGTTCGAAAACTACTTCATCAGCGAGCGCGGCGTAACGGCCCTGCTCACCAACGGCGGCAAGGAGCCCGTGGTGGGCACCCAGCCCGAAGGCCCGCGCCTGCGCCAGCTCGAAGCCCGCCTGAAGGCTCATCCCTTCGTGCGCGACGCCCAGGTGTACCGCGACCTGGCGGGCAACCTGCACGCCGACGTGCGCCAGAACCGCCCCATTGCCCGCCTCACCCACCCCGATACCCGCCTCGATACCTACGTCGATGCCGGGGGGCAGCCGCTGCCGCTCTCACCGCTCTACACGGCCCGCGTGGCCACCGTGGCGCGGCCCGGCGGGGGCAGTCTGCCAACTGGATTTTTCCAGGACAGCACTGGGGCGCGTTACCTGGCGTTTTTGCGCTACGTTGATGAGCACGATTTCTGGAAGGCGCAGGTCGCGGAGGTGTTTATTGAGCCCGGCGGCAAGCTCTCGTTCACCCAGCAGGTGGGTGACCAGCGCATAGAATTTGGGCTCCCCGAAAATATTTCCGAGAAATTCGCCAAGCTGATGGTATTTTACCGTCAAATTCCGTCAGTTTTGGGGTGGGACACCTACCACCGCGTGAACGTCGAATACCAAAATCAGATTATTTGCGAATAGCAATTCGCTGAAAAATAGGCCGTTAGGCCGTAAGTTTCCATTCCCAACCCTCCGTTTCTTCACTGCTCGCCAGCACCGCATCCTATGCAACAAGATAAAATCGTCGTCGGGCTCGACATTGGTACCACAAAAATCTGCGCCCTGGTAGGCCGTAAAAACGAGTTCGGTAAACTCGAAATCCTGGGCATGGGCAAAGCCGTGTCGGAGGGCGTTTCGCGGGGCATCGTGCTCAACATCGACAAGACCGTTGATGCCATCAAACGGGCCATTCGCCAAGCCGAAGAACAGTCCGGAATTAGCATTGGAGTGGTAAACGTCGGCATCGCCGGCCAGCACATCAAGAGCCTCCAGCACAACGGCAGCATCACCCGCAACTCGCACGATACCATCGGGCCGGACGACGTGGCGCGCCTCACCCAGGACATGTACCGGCTGGTGACCCAGCCCGGCTCGCAAATCATTCACGTGATGCCGCAGGACTACAAGGTGGACTACGAGGAAGGCATCGCCGACCCCGTGGGCTACGAGGGCGTGCGCCTGGAGGGCAACTTCCACATCATCACGGCCCAGAGCACGGCCATCAACAACATCAACAAGTGCGTGACCAAGGCCGGCCTCGAAATCGCCGACCTTATCTTGGAACCGCTGGCCAGCTCCATGTCCATCCTCTCGGAGGAGGAGAAGGAAGCCGGCGTGGCCCTGATTGACATTGGCGGCGGCACCACCGATTTGGCAGTGTTCAAGGACGGCATCATCCGGCACGCGGCCGTGCTGCCGTTTGGTGGCAACATCATCACGCAGGACATCAAAACCGGGTGCAACGTGGCTCCCGGCCAGGCCGAGCAGTTGAAGGTGAAGTTCGGCAAAGCCATTGCTCAGGAAGCTTCCGATTACGAAATCGTGAGCATCCCCGGCCTGCCCAACCGTCCGCCCAAGGAGGTTTCGCTGAAGAATCTGGCCTACATCATTGAGGCCCGCATGTCGGAAATCATGGAGCTGGTGTATGCCGAAATCTACCGCATGGGCCTGCACGACCAGCTTTCGGCCGGCATCGTGCTGACGGGTGGCGGCTCGCAGCTCCAGAACCTGGAGCAGCTCACCGAGTACATCACCGGGCTCGATACCCGCATCGGCTACCCCAACCAGCACCTCGGCAAAAGCCGCATCGAGGCGGTGAAGTCGCCGATGTACGCGACCACCGTGGGCCTGGTGCTCACGGGCTACCATTCGCTCGATGAGCGCACCAACTCGCGGCCCAGCTACGAGGAAGAAGTGGCGGTTGCGCCGGCCTACTATGTGGCTCCGGCGGCCCAGGCTGCTGCGGCTCCGGCTCCGCAGGCGGCCCCGGTGGAAACGCGCGCTGCCCAGCCCGTGGCCCCGGCC
>JALYUI010000561.1 GCA_030853845.1 Bacteroidota bacterium
GCCCGTAGCGTGGACTCTGCGAGTCCGCGCGTGGCGGAAATCGTTGGAAAATCTCGTTCAACTGCCCCCACGCGCGGAATCGCAGAGTCCACGCTACATCCTTTCCAGCACCCGGTTTATCTCTCCAAACAGCGGGCGGGCCGAAACCTGCGGCTGCACACAGCGCTGCTGCAAGTTCCATAGGGCCGCCCCGGCAGCTGGGGTGGCATCCGCTTCGGGGCAGCGGGTCAGCAGCTCTTCGAGCAGGCAGCCGAAGGCGCGCACTTCCAGCTGCTGTAAGGCCGGGGCGACTTCCACTTGCCCGGGGTTGTAGAAGCAGGCCGCCCCGAAGTCACCGAGCAGGGCCTCGCCGGCCGGGGTGTAGAGGATGTTGTGGGCGTATAAATCGCCGTGCAGGATGCCTTGGGCGTGCAAATGACCAGCCGCGCTCGCAATACCCACGGCAATGCGCAGGGCGGTTTCGAGCCGGAATTCGGTGCTGGCCGGGTACACGTCGCGGGTGCAGGTGGCCAGGCTGGGCGGCCCGGCCAGGTTGCCGAAGGAGGGGTCGATGAGGTCCAGCACCAGACCTTCGGCCCCGGTGGGATGGCCGCTTATCCGGCCCTGCACCGCAATCAGGTTGGGGTGGGGGCCGGCGCTCATGCAGGCCGCCATCTCGCTGTGCGGCAGCCCGTCGCTGGTCACGTTCCCCTTAAAAAGCTTCACTGCGACCGGGGTGGGGGCCGGGAGGTGTCGTTGCGCCCGGTAAATAACGCCGGATGCCCCTTCGCCCAGCTGCTGCTCCAGCCGGAGCTCATGCCACGGGATGCGGCTGATGGGATGGCTGGCCAAGGCCGCAGCTTCTGCGGCCTCGCCCAACGGGTTTCCCGCGTAGGCCAGCCAGGCCAGGCGCGGCAGCGTCAGTAAGCGTTTCGGCAGCTCGGCCAGCTGGTTGGCGGCCACGCGCAGCAGCTCCAGACGGTGGCAGTCGGCCAGGGTGTCGGGCAGTGCCGTGAGGCGGTTGCCGGCCAGCATCAGCTTCTGCAGCTGCTGGCAGCGGCCGATTTCGGCGGGCAGGCTTTCGAGCTGGTTATCGGTCAGAATGAGCCATTGCAGCTGCGGGGGCAGGGCCGCCGCCGGCAGGGTATGAATCAGGTTGACCTTGAAGCCTACCATGCTGAGCTGGGCGCACTGACCCAGCACGGCGGGCACTTCGGTAAAATGGTTGTCGGAGCAAAACAGCACCCGCAGCCGGTGCAGGCGCGGCAGGTCGTCGGGCAGGGCCGAGAGGGCGTTGCCCGAGAGGTTGAGGATTTCCAGCGTATCGGCCAGGGCGAAGATTTCGCGCGGAAATTCGGTGAGGCCGGCGCTCATGTCGAGGCGCTTGAGGCCGTGGAGCTGGCCGGCGCGCAGTTGGGCAAGGGTGTGCATGGCAGCAAAGGTCGGCCCGTAGCGTAGGTAAGCAGCATAAAAAAGCACGTCATGCTGAGCTTGCCGAAGCATCTCTACCGCGCAACTAACCCAATCATCAGGATTAAGTATTGCGGTAGAGATGCTTCGACTGCGCTCAGCATGACGTGCTTTTTAATCTGATTCCGTTCACTAGTAGCTCTCCTTCCGGAAGCCCCAGGCGCGCAATTCCGCGTCGAACGTATCCGGGAAATTGGCCTTCAGCCCGTAAACCACGGCTTGCAGCACCTGGCGCAGCTCCAGCTTCGCGGTGTCTTTGGCGCTCACCGACTTGCTCACTTTGCCGGCCAGGCCATCGGTTTTGCCCAGCAGGTCCTTGTATTCATCGAAGCGGGGCTGCCAGTAGGCCGTGCCGAACTCGCGCTTGGCGAAGGGCGCGGCGGCCAGGGCGGGCAGCAGAAAGTCGCGCAGAGCCTTGAGACGTTCGCCGCGGTCGCGGCTCAGAATGAAGCCGCCGTTTTTGTTGGCCACCAGGCCGAAGCCGGGCAGGCGGGCATCGGTGCGGTCCTTACTGTAGCCACTGTCTTCGTTGATGTATTTTCGGAGAATGCGCAGGCCCTCGCCAAACTGGTCGTCGAGCTCCTGCAAGCGCTGGCTTTGCGTGGTGCGGGCGGCGGCGGCACCCCGCTTCTCAGTGATGGCCAATCCGAAATCGGCGGCCAGTTTGGCAAAGTCGGCCTGCGTTTTCCAGCGCAGGGTGAACCAGGTTTCCTTGCCCCAGGCTTCGGCCACGAGTCGGCCTACCTCAGCCAATGGGCCGTCTTTTTTGGGAATGAGGAGTTTGGGGTTCACCACCGCATCGGGAGCGGGATTGGGGGCGGGAGTGCCGGCCGAGGCGGGCGTGGTAGCGTGGTCTGTCATGGAGTAAAAGGTGAACAGGGGAGGAGGAAAGCAGCCGCAGTAGCG
>JALYUI010000569.1 GCA_030853845.1 Bacteroidota bacterium
AGCAGGTCGTAGGCCACCTTCACGCGCTCCCAGCGCTGGTCACGGTCCATGGCGTAGTAGCGGCCCACCACCGAGGCAATCTTGGCCCCGCTGCGCACCATCGACTCTTCGAGCTCATTGATAAAGCGCACGCCGCTCTTGGGGTCGGTGTCGCGCCCGTCGGTGAAGGCGTGCACGAACACGCGGCGTACGCCGGCCTCGTGGGCAATGGTGCAAAGGGCTTTCACGTGGTCGATGTGCGAGTGCACGCCGCCATTGCTCAGCAAGCCAATGAGATGCAGGGGCTTGTCGTTGGCCAGCGCGTATTCCAGCGCTTTGGCCAGGGCGGGCACCTGCGCCAGCTTGCGCTCCCGAATGGCCTTGCCGATGCGCACCAGCTCCTGGTCGACCACGCGGCCGGCCCCAATGTTCATGTGGCCCACTTCCGAGTTGCCCATCTGGCCATCGGGCAGGCCCACGGCCTCGCCCGAAGCCTGAAGCGTGCTGTGCGGAAAGCGCTGTAACAGTTCGTGGAAGAACGGCGTACGGGCCGTATCAACGGCCGAAACCGTCGTATTCTGGGCAATACCCCACCCATCCAGAATCACCAATAAAACCTGCTTACTCATGGGGCAAAGATACGGCAGCCCCGCGCGAAGGGCTGAATATTTCTACCTTCGCACGCACTTTTACCCAATGCCCCCCACTCGCTCCCAGCGGCCCGTAGCCGCCACCTTGGCACCATTTTAGCTTCACTCAACCTAATTGCGGATGACGCACTTATTACTTCGATAAATGAAACGCTATTTCATAAGAACGCTACTCTTTGGGTGGCTCTTTATTCTGGGGACCGCAGCGGCCCATGCCCAGGGCGATAACCTGGGAGCCGTGCGGAGTGCATTGCGCAACGGCTCATCACGCGAGCTTTCGCAGTATTTTGCTGCCACCGTAGAAGTAGGTTTAGATGGTGATAAGCAGAGCTATAACGCCACCCAGGCCGAATTAGTACTGAAGGACTACTTCACCAAAAATGCTCCCAGCAGCTTTGAGTTTATTCATCAGGGCGAAAGCCAGGAGCACATCCAGTATGCCATTGGGCGCTACGTGGGCCGCACTGGCACCTACCGGGTCTACGTTAAGCTAAAGCCCTCGCGCGGTGCCCCGGTGATTGATACGCTGGACTTCACAAAGGAATAATCTACCGTTTTACTGAAATCCCTGGCCCGAAGCCGGGGATTTTTTTATGCGCTGGAGTTCGCACCGGCACCCAGCGAGCTTACTTCGCCACTGGCAGGCTAACCGTGACGCTGGTGCCGGCCCCAGGGCGGCTCTGGATAACCAGCGTGCCGCCGTGCCGGTGCACGAAGGCCCGGCACAGCACGAGACCCAGGCCGAAGCCGGTAGACCGCAGGTTAGGACCGGGCGTGGGCTCGGGTAGAGCGGGGCCGCTCATGAGCGCGTTCACGGTGGCGGCGCTCATGCCCGAGCCGGTATCGGTGCAGGTGAGGAGCAGCATGCCGGCGTCGTCGGGGTCGGGGGCGGCATCGAGGTGCACGTGGCCCCCGGCCGGCATAAACTTGAGGGCATTGCCCACGAGGTTTCGCAAAATGGTGCGCGTCATGTTGCGGTCGGCCAGCAGGCACAAGCCATTAGGAGCCGTGGCGGTGATGTGCTGCCAGTTGGCGGCGGCGGTGGTCTGGTACAGGGCCTGGCACTCGGCAAACATTTCGGCTACCGGCAGCGGCACGGGGCGGCACTCGAGCTCACCGGTCTGGCTCACGGCCCAGTTCAACACGTTGTCGAGCAGGTGGTTGAGGCTGTCGGCAGCCTGGCGCACCATGGCGGGCAGGCGGGCCAGGCCAGCTTGGTCATCTTGGGCAATATAGGAGTCAATCAGGCTCGTGACACCGGCAAAGGCCGTGACCGGTCCGCGCAGGTCGTGGGCCACAATGGCGTAGAGCTTATCCTTGAACACCGCCACCGCCCGCAGCTCGGCCGAGGCCGCTTCGAGGGCGCGGTTGTTGGCGGCTACGGCGGCGCGGCTACGGCGCAGGTTGCGGTAGAGCTGGATTACCACGACTAAAATCAGGGCCATCACGGCAATTACGCCCACCAGCAGGCGGGTGCGCTGCACTTGGGTGGCCTGCTCGGCCGTGAGTTGGTGCAGGCGGCGCGCCTTTTCCAAGGCTTCGTAGTTCACCTGCGATACGGCCAGGGTTTGCATGGTCTGACGGCTGTTCAGCGAGTCGTTCAGGGCTACGTAGTGGGTATTCCACTCGTAGGCGGCGCGGTAGTCGCCCTGCCCGGCGGCCAGGGCGGCCAGCTGGCTATAAGCATCGAGGGCGCACTCCAGGTAGTGGCTTTTGCGGGCCAGGCGCAGGGCTTCCCGGGCCGCCAGCATAGCCTGTTCGGGCTCGCTGGTTTTGGTGTAGTAGTGGGCCAGCTGGGCCTGCAGCTCGGCTTGGGTTCGCCCGGCATGCTGGCGCTGGCTGATGGCCAGCGACTGCATGAGCAGCCGCCGCACGCGGGGCAGCTCGCCGCTCTGCATCAGGTAAGTGGCCAGGCTCGACAGGTAGGTGGCTTCGGCAGCAGCGTCGCGGGTGCG
>JALYUI010000612.1 GCA_030853845.1 Bacteroidota bacterium
GTTCAACCGTCGTTTAACGCGAAGACGCGAAGGGTCGCGTCTCTACAACAAGCGCCGACTTTCTAAACAGCTTCATCAGTTGAGTAGGTGTGGCTGGGTTTGTACTGGCGCGAAGTCGGCAGCAGACTGGACGGTGCCTGCGGCATCGGCCGGGGCCGCGAAGGTTGGCGCGGGAGCCAGCCGGCGGCTGGCGGGGCGCAGCTGCCAGGAAGCCACCGTGAGGCAGGCGAATACAAACGGGGCCAGCGCCGCGAGGGACCCTTCGCCGCTGGCCAGGTGCGACGCGACGGCCCCCGTGAGCAGGAAGAAAAAGCCCGCGTAGGCCCATTCCTTGGCCAGTCGCCAGCCCGGCAGCAGGAGCACCAGCACCCCGGCCACCTTCCACACTCCTACCAACGTGAGCACGTAGAGCGGGTAGCCCAGGTGCCGCATGCCGTCCACGTTGATTTGGGCGCGCAGCAGCTGGGCCGTGGCCCCGGCCAGCATGCCAAAGGCCAGCAGGCCGGTTACCAGCCAGAATAAAACCGGGCGGGAGCGGGGAGTTTCCATGAGGCGTAGCGTTTGGATGAAGGTTGCCCCAAAGCTACCCGCCGGGGTTTTCCGGCTATTTATCAAATGATAAAAAAGCTACTGCCCGGCCCGGATGCGGCTCAGCGACACTTGCGTAATGCCCAGGTAGGCCGCCAAATCGCCCAGACTGATGCGCTGCAATAAGGCCCCTTTCTCCTGCACGAACAGGCGGTAGCGCACGGTGGCGTTTTCCTCCAGCATCTCGCTGATGCGCTTCATCATGCCGACGGAAGCAAACGCCAGCAGCTGCTTAAACAAGGTTTCGATGGCGTGGTGCTGGCGGCAGAGACGCTCGATGTCCGGCCGCGAAATGCGGTACCCCGTGGTTGGCTCCAGGGCCAGCAGCTGGTATTTGGAGGGGGCGCTGGTCAGGTAGCTGTTGATTTCGGTGAACAGGATGGGCTCCCTGAAGAAATTCATGATAAACTCCTTGTCCTCCTTGTAGAACGACGACTTCACCAGGCCGTGCTCGATGAAGTGGTAGTGCTGGCTCGTTTGCCCGGCCCGCAGCAGGCAAGCGCCTTTCGGGAATTCCTGCGCCACCAAGGCGCGCAGCAGCTCGTCGCGGGCCGGCAGTTCGAGCCGCACGATTCGGTCGGTATAAGTCAGAACAGGGTGCATAGGGGCAAATGTGGCAGAATAGTCGCTATGCTGCGTGCCGGTGTGCCCCGGCTCTGGCTACTCAGTCGCCCGCCACACGCATAGCCCTCCGAAACTTGAAGCAACAGAAAGCCCCGCCGGTGTCTGGCGGGGCTCCTTACAGGCGCAGGTTCGCTCAATCCCGCTACATTCGTGGCCCATCTTTTCTACCACCCGGCGCTATGCAGCTCAATACTTACGTCACGCATGAAGGCCAGCGGTATGAAATTTATTGGACGACCGAGGCCGCTACGCACATATTGAAAAACTACGTGCGCGACCAGAGTGGCGGTATCCATCATGACCTTGACCCCAGCATCATTTCGCAGCTGCTACGCCGGGCGCGATTTATTGTACCGCTGCTGGATGATAAACGGCCGTATTTACACGTTTGCCTGACTGGCCGGGCGGGCAAAGTGTATGAAACGTATGCGTATCTTGTTCCTGAACTTGACCACCGCCCGCCGCGTTGCGTGGTAGTAACCTGCTACCGCAGCAATAAGCAGCAATACCGTGAATTATTCGCCGTTTAGCTTCCTGTATCATGAATCAAGTCCGCAAGAAGAATACTGATGACACGAAGCGCAGCTTGAGTAATAGCGGCGAAGTAATGAAGAGCAAGCAGGTTGAAACACCATCTGCTGCTAAGCATTTGCTAGAAGAAAAAGTAGAACGGCTACTTACAGCTATTTATGGAAAGGCTTCCAAAAAAATTAAGCAGAAGCACAAAGACACCTTTGCCCCCGAGGTATTTGCCAGCGCCGCCGCGTACGACCAATCCGTGGCCAGCGTGGTGGCCCGCATCCAAAGCGGCCAAGCCCCGCCGCGCCCGCCGGACGAATAGCCCCCAAAACTTGAAGCAACTCAACGCCCCGTCAGTAGCTACTGGCGGGGCTTTTCGTTATGCACTAGTCTGGTTCAGGAAACTCATGTCCCTTGAGCATTTCGTAAACGTTGATTCGTAGACGAGTTTCTTAAACTCCTCCCGTCCTGAAGTGGCTCTCTGGCACTTGAAGCTGAGCAACTTCCACAAGTTCGTTTAAAGGAGCGTTTGGCGTAGTACCCAACAGGACAGGAAAATAGTGCTCGGTTAGTCCATATAGCCCGAGGAGGCGTTTACATATACTTCTTTTTGGCATAAGATGAGCTGGGCGGCTTGCATCCTTTCTTGCTGTTGGCTGTGACTGAAACAACACCCCGACGAAAAGTCCAAAAATTCCAGTTGCGGCATCTTGCAGAAGGTGCCATTGATGCCCTTCATCAAATGCTGCTTCAAACCCAAATGCGTCAGGTTGGGCAAGGTGTCGTCCACGAGCACGTCCGTGATATGGTCTCGTTCCAAGTAAAGCGTGTTCAGCGAAGGGGGTAAATTTTTCAAGTGGACAGGCCCACCAAAGTCCGTGTTGTCAATCGAGAGGAGGCGTAAGCGGGGGAAGTGCCGCAAATCGGGAACGCCGGGTAGTCGGGTTCCGCTCAGGTGCAGTTCTTCCAACTGCTGGAAGCGGGAGAGCGCGGCGGGAAGCGCGGACATGCTGGTTCCCTCGATGGTCAGCGAAACGACCTCCCCACGGCGATTGAAAGCGAAACACATCTGCTGGGGTGAGCCCCAAAATCGCAGCATTTCCGTGCGAAACGCCACCAAGGCGTCGGGGGGCGCTTGGGCAGAAGTCCCGGAATGGCAAGCACTCAGCAACAGGAACAGCACAATCCCCAGCCCGGTGGCGTGTGCGGCCCGAACCCCTGAGGTGAAGGCCATAAACAGAACATTCATAACGGCAAGTTAGAACGGTTTCGGGGTCAGTGGATAGGGGGGCATGGTCGCGCTACTGTACAACGGCTCCGAATCTGCTCTAAGGACACAGGAGCATGGCACGGCGGAGGCAACATTGCCCGCGTGGCAGACAAGCAAATAGCTGTCGGTTCACGCAAAGGGTGGAATTCGTAGTCTACGAACTCTTCGCAAGTTAGTCCGCTTAACGAAACCATACCCATCAAAAAGCCCCCTTGTCCTTACCCACATCTCGAAGAAGTCCCGACCGCTGCGTTGGGACTTCTTTTTTATGCTTGTTTTGGAGCGCTTTTGACTCGGTCCGGCTGTATATGTGCCATGAGAGTCGGCCGTCACGCCA
>JALYUI010000614.1 GCA_030853845.1 Bacteroidota bacterium
CCGGCCCAGGGCATCGAGCAGGGTGAGGGTGGCCGTGGCGGCACCGGGCACGGCGGGCAGCTGCACGCTGGCTGAGCCGTGGGCCGGGTTGGGGGCCAGGGCAAAGGCGAAGTCGCTGCGGGCGGCCGTGGTGGCGGTCAGGGTGGGGTCGGTGAGGGAGGCGAGGAAGCCGAGGTAATCCAGCGCTGGATTCGCAACATTCAGGTTATCGAACGTGGCTAAGGCATTGCTCCAGCCCGCAGCATACAGCACCGGACCAATGGCCACCAAACCCCTTACCTCCTCGAAACCGACTCCGCCAATTTGCTTGACCCAGTCGAAATGAGCCTGAGTGCCCGTATCGGTGAATTTGGCCACGTATCCATCCGTTCGCGCTACCGGTGGCGTGGTTCCAGGCTCGGGGGTATTGGTAAGGATGGTACTGCCAAAGGCAGCCGTACCAGTACCAGAGAAGAGCCCGCCCACATACACGTTTGGCCCTACTACTCTCACGACCCGGGTACTGGTCAGCGGGCAGGTGCCATCCGACTGCTGCGCCCATACAAAGTGACTACTGGAGCCATCATCCATTATTTTGGTGATAAACATTCCCGTGCCCGCGAGTGCCGTGGTGCCCAGACTGAAGCCGGGACTGCTAAATTCACCGCCCACGTAAAGCGTCGGCCCCTTGGCTGCTACCGCAATAGCATACTCATTGCCGGGGCCGCCCATGCGTTGCGCCCAGACGAAGGCAGCAGTTGCACCGGCATCCGTGAGCTTGGCTGCGAAGCCATCGGCCTTGCCATCGGCAGTGCTATTAGCAATGGCTAAGGAACCAAGGATGGTGGTCGGGCCGTCGAAAAGACCTGCTAGGTACACGCCGCTGCCACTCACGGCCAAGCCCGAGATATTGTCGTTGCCAGTGCCTCCTACTTGCTGGGCCCATGTGAAGCTAGCCGTCGGGCCGGCATCCGTCACCTTCGTCACGAAGGCATCAAAGGCGTTACCTCCAGCATTGGTTAGCACAGTACTGCCAAAGCTGGCTGTGGCACTAATAAAGCGGCCCGTTGTATACACATTGGGGCCATCAACGGCAATTGCCTGTGGTAAATCAGTATTGGCCCCACCGGCTTGCAGGGCCCACACGAAGGTGCCACTGTCGGTCATTTTAGCAATAAAAACATCGGGAGAGAGCAGCGTCGAGCTATTGGTTAGCGTGAAGGACCCAAAATCAGCGGTTCTGCTGTTAAAAGAGCCTGTTACGTATACGTTCGCCCCAGCCACGGCCACGCTCAAGGCGCCGTCACCGTTTTGTCCGCCTGCTCGTATCGCCCACATCAGGCGGTTTGTGATGGCACTCCATTTCGCGATGAATACATCGGAGTTACCCGCGCTGGTGAGTGTGGAGCTACCGAAAATGACCGTACCAGAGAAATCGCCTACTATGTAAACATTGCCGTTGGCATCGGCGGCGGTGCTAATACTACGGCAGTAATTGCCGGGGCCATTAGCTTGGTTCGTGGCCACCGCCGACTGCCACGCCGGCACCTGCGCCCGCACCACCGGCCCCGCCAGCAGCAACAGTATCAGGAGTAGCCCAGACGCCAGCCAGGTTTGCTTTGGGGAGGAAACGTGTTTCATTGGAAGCGAAGGAAATGGCCATCCAGAGGTAGAAGGCTGGGCTAAAGATAAGCAGACAAGCAAAAGCCCCAACGGCTGGCGTTGAGGCTTTTTAACAACTGAAACCCAGGCGGCGCGGGGGCGCGGCCTACAAAGTCCGCGCCCCTACCAAATCACGGCCCGGTCGGCGGCCGGGCGGGTCATCTTGCTGCCTTCGGGGCAGCCGAAGGCGCGCTGAAACTCGGGCATGTTCATGATGGGGCCGATGGTGCGGTACTGGCCGGGCGAGTGCGGGTCGGTGGCAATTTGCTGGCGCAGGGCTTCGGGGCGGATGTTCTGGCGGCGCAGTTGCGCCCAGCTCAGGAAAAAGCGCTGCTCGGGCGAGAAGCCGTCGAACTGCGGGCGCGGGGCGCTGCCGTAGCGCTGCTGCAGCTGCTTTTCGAGGGCGGCGTGCACGATGGTGAGGCCGGCGAAGTCGGCCAGGTTCTCGCCCAGGGTCAGCTGTCCGTTCACGTGCACCGAGTCGAGGGGCGAGAAGGCGTCGTAGTGGCGGGCCACCACGGCGGCGCGCTTTGTGAACTCGGCCGCGTCGGCGGGCGTCCACCAGTCGCGCAGGTTGCCGGCCGCGTCGTACTGCCGGCCCTGGTCGTCGAAGCCGTGGGTCATCTCGTGGCCCATCACCCCGCCAATGGCCCCGTAGTTCACCGCGTCGTCGGCCTTGGGGTCGAAGAAGGGCGGCTGCAGGTAGCCGGCTGGAAACACAATCTCGTTCAGCGGCGGGTTGTAGTAGGCGTTGATTGTGGGCGGCGTCATGCCCCACTCGTTGCGGTCGATGGGCTGGCCCAGCTTGGCGGCCTCGCGGCGGCTTTCCCACTGGCGGGCGGCCAAGATGTTCTTCAGGTACGATTCGCGGGTGATGGTCAGCGCCGAATAGTCCTTCCACACGTCGGGGTAGCCCACTTTCACGCGCAGGGCGGCCAGCTTCTTCAGGGCCTCGGCCTTGGTGGCCGGGCTCATCCAGGTGTTGGTCGTGATGTGCTCGGCCATGCTCACGCGGATGTTGGCCACCATTTCCAGCGCCTTGGCCTTGGCCTCGGGCGAAAACGCCTGGTCGACGTAGAGCTGGCCGAAGGCTTCGCCCAGCACCTGGTCGGTGGCGGCCTGCATGCGTTTCCAGCGCGGGGCCTGCTGCTTGGCCCCCGTCAGAGCTTGGTTGTAGCGGAAGGCCGCCTCGGCGTAGGGCGTGGGCAGGGCCGGGGCCGAAGCGCGCAGCAAATGCCAGCGCAGGTAAGTTTTGAGGTCGGCCAGGGGCTCGGTCTTCAGCACGGCGTTCAGCTCATCGAAAAACGCGGGCTGGCCGATAATCAGGTCTTTCGCCCGGCCCACTTCCAGGGCGGCGAGCAGGGTGGGCAGGGCCAGGGTGGGGTAGCGCTGGCGGGCGGCGGCCACGGTCAACTGGTTGTAGTTGGCCTGGGGGTCGCGCAGCTCCACGGGCGTGCGCGAGGCTTTGGCCAGGCGCGTTTCAATGCGTTCTACGGTAGCCGCGTCGCGCTGGGCCACTGCCAGGGCCGCGCCCGCCAGCCCAAACAGCTGGCTCATGTAGGCGCGGTAGGCGGCCTTCACCTTCTCGCTGCGGGCATCGGTTTTGAAGTAAAAGTCGCGGTTGGGCAGCGTGAGCCCACCCTGGTTCATCTGCACGGCATATTGCGTGGTGTTCTTCTCATCCACATCCACCCCGAAGCGAAAAAACACTCCCGGCCCCAGCTGCTGAATGTGCGCGATTTCGGCCCGCAGCCCGGCCGCGTTGCGCACGGCCGCCAGGCGGGCCAGCTCGGGCTGCAGGGGCCCGAGCCCGGCCCGGTCGATGGCCACGGTATCCATAGCGGCGGCATAAAAGTCGCCCACCTTCTGCGCGTTCGAGCCGGGCGCGGCACTGCGGTTGGCCGCCGCGTCGTCCAGAATCTTGCGCAGCAGGTCCTGGGTGCGGTTGCCGAGCAGGTTGCGCGGTCCCCAGCTGCTGGCGTAGCTCGGCACGGGATTGCCGCGCAGCCAGTTGCCGCCCGAAAACTGAAAAAAGTCGTCGCAGGGGTTCACCGTGCGGTCGATATCAGCCATGTCGAGCCCCACCCCTTGCGGGAAAGTCGGAGCCGGGACGGGGGCGGGCGCAGCGGGCGGGACAGTGGCCACGGGGGCCGGCTTGGTGCCGGCGCAGCCGGCCAGCAGCAGGGCGGCGGCCAGCCAGGAGCGGGAGGAGAAGTGCAGCATAGCGGGCAAAGATGGAAAATCGAACGCGAAGAACCGCAAGGACAGGCGCGCCCGGCCCGGGCTGCGCAGGCGGCAAAACGAAAACAGCCGCCCCCGGAAATGGAGGCGTATTTCCCAACCAGCCTCAGCGTTTCTCGCTCAGCTGCTCCAGAAACTTGCCCTGACCGTCGAACAGTAGCCAGGTGGGGCGGTGGCCCGTGGCAATTTCCGCCCGGTAGCGGGCACTGCCGTCCGCCGCTTTCACCTCCGTCACATCGAGCAGCCGCGCGGCCGGAAAGTGCTGCGTGATATACTCCAGGGCCGGAGCCGCCAGGTAGGGCATTCCGGCCTCCCGCGTCGAAGCGACCGGGGTGGCCGGAGCAGCCGTCGTGACGGAGGCAATGCCCAGGCGGCCGTTGAAAGCGCGCACGTCGGCCCGGTCCTGGTTGGCTTGGGTCGTGACGACCACCAGCCGCGCGCCGGGTTGAGTGCCAGCCATCCCCAGCGCCTTTTCACCGGTGAAGGTCTGCACCGAAGCAATATTCAGTAAATTGAGCTGCCCGGTTTCGCCCAGGTAAGGCCGCCCGTCCAGGTAATAGCGAACCGGAGCCGGGGCCGAGGCACGTTGGCCGGTAGTGGCGGCCGCAGCCGGGGCCGCATCCGCTTCCTGTAGCTTGCGGTCGATGGTCAGCGCCGCTGGGTCACCCTCGTGGCCCTTGGTGGTTACCGACAGCACGGCCATCACGTCGGGGCCGTAGAGGCGGTGCGCGGCCTCTTGCTCAGCCGTTACCAGGTTGGCCACATTACTTCCCTTAATCTGATAGAAAGTGGCTTTATCGGCCGGCTGCCCATCAATAAAGAACATGATGTGGGGCGGCTTCCCCGTTATGGGTGCCGCCGAAGTGACCACGGCGGCCGAAGCGCCGACGCCTTGCGCCCGGGCACCGGCAACGCCCAGGGCCAGCACCAGGGCCAGCGGCCCGGCCACAAAATAGCGGGCAAGCTGCCCGGCAGAAGAATGGGGAGTATTCATCATGATTACGCGGTTTTTGAGGGTTGGAAAAGTGAAATGGGAAACGAGGGAAGGCCCGGGCGGCGTCTGGCTGAGGCGCACGAGGCTGTACTGGTAGGCGCGGCGGTCGAGGCCGGCGGCGAGCACGGCCTGGTCGGCCAGAAACTCCAGGTTGTCGAGCACGGCGCGGCGCAGCAGCCAGGCCGCCGGGTTGCACCAGGCCGCCGCCTGGGCCAATTGGGCCAGCAGCACATCGAAAGTGTGCCACTGGCGCACGTGCACCTGCTCGTGGCGCAGCACGGCCGCCAGCTCGGGGCCGGGGTGCTGTTCGGGATTGAGGTAAATGGCGCGCCCGAACGAAAAAGGACTGATTTCGCCCGGCAGCACCCGCACCGGCTGGCCCAGCACCAAGGCTGGCCGCGAACGGACCCGCAGCAGCGCCAGCGACAGCAGTTGCACCAGCAGCCGGCCCAGCAGCACGGCCGCGCCGGTAGCGTACACCACCAGCGCCACCGTGGCCCAGTCGAGGGGTAGGGCGGCCACCGCGGCCGGCACAACGAGCGGATGGCTCGGGGCCTGGGTCAGCACCAGCGCTACCGGCGAGGCAGGCTGGGCCGGCAGCAGCGCCGGTACCGGCAAGGCCGGGTACAGCGCCGCAAATAGCAGCGCCAGCAGTAGGTAGGCCCGGTTCAGGACGAAGAAGGTGAGGCGGCGCAGGAGCCCGAAATAGGCCGCCGCCAGCAGCAGCAGCACGGCATTGGCCTTCAGCAGATAGAGCAGCACGGTGGCAGACGCAGACATGGCTACTCGGCTTTTTTGCGTTCGATGAGGTCGAGAATCTCCTGCAAGTCGGCGGCGCTGATTTTCTCCTCCTGGGCGAAAAACGACACCAGCTCCTTGTAGGAATTCTGAAAATGCTGCTGCACCAGTGTGCCCAGCGAGCGGCGCTGGTAGTCGTCGGCCGATACCACCGGTACGAAGCGGTAGGAGTTGCCTAGCTTCTCGGCGCGCACGTAGCCCTTGCGCTCGAGGTTGCGCAGGGTGCTAGCCAGCGTGGTGTAGGGTGGCGGCGGGGGTGGCAGGGCATCCAGCACGTCTTTCACGAAGCCCCCGGCGGGCAAGGTCCAGAGCACGCGCAGGGCATCTTCTTCGGGTTGGGTGAGGCGTTCCATGAAGAGGATTTATGAATCGATTACGATGGTGTCGTAAAACTACGAATATTTCGTAATTAACCAGTCAAAATTTACCCGCCTCAACTTATAAAAAATAAAAAAGCCATTTCCAGACTGGAAACAGCTTCTTTTCATTCAGAAAAATCTGGGGCTAGCCGTTTCTACCGGCCGCCCGCTAGTGGCTACTGGTACTGCCGCAGCCAGGCAATGGCCGCGCCCTCGTCGCCAAAGAAGGAAATGGCAAACGGCTTGCCGTCATAAGCTTCGGCCGACACGAAGCCGGGCTGTTTGACAATGGCCTGGTGCAGGGCCGGCCCCACCAGGTAGGCCACAAATAGCCGATTGCCGAGCCGGCGGGCCATGTCCGGAAAGAATATGTCGAGCAGCCAGCGCGTAGTGTCCGGGTCGTTGAGCGAGCGGCGACGGATGTCCTGCAACCAGAAGCGGCTGCTGGTTTCCAGGGCTACTTCCTCTACCTGCTGGTAAACGGCCGGCAATTCGTGGGCCTCGGGCTGGTAGCCCCAGCGGCCCACCAGAATGCCAAGGTCGGGCCGGTGAGCCAGTTGCAGCAGGGGGGCAGAAACGTCAGAAAGCATAAGCGGGCGAGTAGGCGGAAGGTCAAAGTACGTATATCCGTCCGCGATGGCCCGATTGCCCGCTAATGAGCCGGCACTTCCGGCAGCGGGGCCAGGCGCACCGGCGGGTGTTTTTTCAGCGAATAAGCGGCCAGCAGCACGCTGGCCAGCGCCAGCACCGCCCCCAGCAGAAATGGCGCGCCCGGGAAGCGCACCGGCGCTTTCGGCCCTGTGAAGTAGCCAAACAGGCCCGTCATCAGCACCGGGCCGACTACGCCGGTGGCACTCATCAGGCTGGTGAGAGCTCCTTGCAGCTCGCCCTGCTCGTTGGCCGGCACCTGCCCCGAAATGGTGCCCTGCATGGCCGGCCCCGCGATACCGCCCAGGCAGTAGGGTGCCAGAAAGGCCAGCATCAGCCAGCCCCGGCTGGCAAAGGCAAACAGCACGAAACCCACCGTGTAGCACAGCAGCCCGATAACAATGGCCCGGGCCGCCCCCAGCTTCGGAATGGCCACCCGCACCAGCCCGCCCTGCACCAGCGCCGAAAACAGCCCCACCACCATCAGCGAAATGCCCACCATGCGCTCGTCCCAGCCAAACTTCATCTCGGTGTAGAAAGTCCAGACCGACTGCACGGCCGAGCCGGCCAGGTACAGCAGCACCACGGCCGCCACCAGCCCCAGCACGGCCGGGTAGCGCCCCAGCCGCAGCAGCGAAGCCACGGGGTTGGCCCGCCGCCACTCGAACGGCCGCCGCCGGTCGGGCGTGAGCGACTCGGGCAGCACGAAGTAGCCGTACAGCAGGTTGCACAAGCTCAGCCCCGCCGCCGCCATAAACGGCACCCGCGCGCCGTAGTGGCCCAGCAGCCCGCCTATTCCCGGGCCTACAATAAACCCGATGCCAAACGCCGCGCCCACCAGCCCGAAGTTCTGGGCGCGCTTTTCGGGGGTACTGATGTCGGCAATGTAGGCCGTGGCCGTGGTGAAGCTGGCCCCGGGCACACCCGCCAGCACGCGCCCCACAAACAACCACGCCAGCGTGGGCGCGAAGCTCAGGAACGCGTAGTCGAGCCCCAGGCCCAGAAGCGAGGTGAGCAGCACCGGCCGCCGCCCCAGCTTGTCGCTGAGCCCGCCCATAACCGGGGCGAAGCAGAACTGCGCCGCCGCATAGGCAAACGTGAGCCAGCCCGAGTATATCGCCGCCTGGCTCAGCCCCTCGCCCGTGAGCTGCCGGATGAGCGTGGGCACCACCGGAATGATGATGCCCAGCCCAATCACATCAACGAGAATGGTAATGAAGATAAAGCCCAGCGCGGGCGACCGTTTCTCAGCCATAAGTACCAGCAAAATATCCGACCCCGGCCGGCCGGCAAAGGTCCGCACAAAACCGGTTGCCCGGCTAGTTGCCCAATGACGCAAAGCAGCCGTGTAGCGGCGCAAGGTTTGTGGTATCGACTGGAGCAGCTAAAGTTTCTCCGGCTGCCCCCACTCCACCGTGCCGGCGGCCGAGTAGCGCAATGTGTCGAACAGCACCAGCTTCTGCGTACCCGTCACTTCGTAGCGGCGCAGCTGGCCATGTTGCAGCTGCATGCGCAGTTGCTTGCGGGCCGAAAACAGGGCGTTGTCCTGGGCAATATTAGCGTCGATTTGCTGCGCCTCCGCGCCCTGCTGCACCACTGTGAGGCGGGCTACCGGCGCGTTGCGCTGGCCCGGCCGCCGCGTGTAGGTGCGCCGCAGCGCCCCACCGGCCAGCACCGCCGAATCGACGGTGTAGGCCCCGCGCAATGCGGCTTTGTTGATGTCGGCCTGAAAGAAAATCATGAGCTCGTCGGCCCACTTCACGGCGGGCACACGCACGGTTTCGACCGGCTCGGCGCGCAGGCGCACCTGCTTGGTTACGGCCGCGTGGCGCTGCTCCAGCCGGGCTACCTGCCGGGTCAGCAGGCCCTTCACATCAAAGTACAGCGGGCGGCGGACCGGCGGCGCGGCGGGGCCGGCATCGCCACAGCCGGCCAGCAGAGCCGCGCCCGGCAGCCCGCCCAGCACCCACGCCAACAGAACGGCCCCGCGCTTACGCATTTGCGGCGGCGCTGGGGCGCAGCAGGCTCAGGCCCGTCATCTCGGCCGGCTGGGGCAGACCCATGAGCGCCAGAATGGTGGGGGCCAGGTCGCCGAGCTTGCCCTCGGCCAGGCTGCCGTGGTAGTCGTTGTCGGCCAGAATGCAGGGCACCAGGTTGGTGGTGTGGGCCGTGTTGGGCGAGCCGTCGGCGTTGCGCATGAACTCGGCATTGCCGTGGTCGGCAATGATGATGCTGGCGTAGCCGGCCGCCAGGGCCGCTTCCACCACGGCACGGGCGCAGGCATCGGTGGTTTCCACGGCCTTCACCACCGCCTCGAACACGCCAGTATGACCCACCATATCGGGGTTGGCGAAATTCAGCACCACGAAATCGGCCGCGTTGGCCTGTAGCTCGGGGATGAGGGCATCACGCAGGTCGGCGGCGCTCATCTCGGGCTGCAAATCATAGGTAGCCACCTTAGGCGAAGGGCGCAGGATGCGACGCTCGCCCTCGAACTCGTTTTCGCGGCCACCCGAAAAGAAGAACGTGACGTGCGGATACTTCTCGGTTTCGGCAATGCGGAGCTGGGTTTTGCCGTGGGCCGCCAGCACCTCACCGAGGGTATTGTTGAGGTTGTCCTTCTCGAAAATCGGCGTCACGCCCGTAAACGTGTCGTCGTAGTTGGTTAGGGTGAGGTAGTGCAGGTTCAGGCGCTGCATCTGGAAGGCGTGCATGTCCTGCTGCGTCAACACCTCCGTGATTTCGCGGCCGCGGTCGGTGCGGAAGTTGAAGCACAGCACCACGTCGCCCTCCTCTATAGTGGCCAGCGGCTGGCCGTCGGGGCCGGTTTTCACGATGGGCTTCAGAAACTCGTCCGTCACCCCGTCCTTGTACTGCTCCTGCACGGTCTGAATCAGGTTCTGCGAGGGCGTGCCGATGCCGTGCACCAGCAGGTCGTAGGCCACCTTCACGCGCTCCCAGCGCTGGTCACGGTCCATGGCGTAGTAGCGGCCCACCACCGAGGCGATTTTGGCGCCGGTGCGCTCGTTCGACTGCTCTAGCTCGTTGATGAAGTGCACGCCGCTCTTGGGGTCGGTGTCGCGCCCGTCGGTGAAGGCGTGCACGAACACCCGGCGCACCCCCGCCTCGTGGGCAATGGTACACAGGGCTTTCACGTGGTCGATGTGCGAGTGCACGCCGCCATCGCTCAGCAGGCCAATCAGATGCAGGGGCTTGTCGTTGGCAATAGCGTACTCCAGGGCGTGGGCCAGGGCGGGCACCTGGGCCAGCTTGCGCTCCCGAATAGCCCGGCCAATGCGCACCAGCTCCTGGTCGACCACCCGGCCGGCCCCGATGTTCATGTGGCCCACTTCCGAGTTGCCCATCTGCCCCTCGGGCAGGCCCACCGCCTCGCCCGAAGCCTGGAGCGTGCTATGCGGAAACCGCTGTAACAGTTCGTGATAGAACGGCGTACGCGCCGCATCAACCGCCGATACCGTCGGGTTCTGCGGGATGCCCCAGCCGTCGAGAATCACCAATAATACCTGCTTATTCATGAGACAAAGATACGCCCGCCCCGCCCGAAGGACTTAATTTTTCTACCTTCGCCACTGCTTTTACTGTCCGCCATTATACCTCTAAATGGCTGGCACCTTGGCACCATTTTCGCTTCACACAGCCCAATTGCGGATGACGCACTTATTACTTCGATAATGAAACGCTATTTAATTAGAATGCTAATCCTGGGGTGGCTACTCATCCTCGGAGTGGGCGCGGCCCAGGCCCAGGGTGATAATCTGGGCGCCGTGCGCGGGGCGCTGCGCAATGGCTCATCGCGCGAGCTGTCGCAATATTTCGCTGCCACCGTCGAGGTGGGCTTCGATGGCGACAAGCAGGGCTACAATGCTGCCCAGGCCGAAATTGTAATCAAGGATTTCTTCGCCAAAAACACGCCCAGCAGCTTCGAGTTCATCCACCAGGGCGAAAGCCAGGAACATATTCAGTACGCCATCGGGCGCTATGTGGGCCGCACCGGTACCTTCCGGGTGTTCGTCAAGCTCAAGCCCTCCCGGGGTGCCCCGGTGATTGATACCCTGGATTTCACCAAGGAATAAGAAACGAGCCCCGGCCCATGCCTTGTCCTTACCCACATCTCGAAGAAGTCCCGACCGCTGCGTTGGGACTTCTTTTTTATGCTTGTTTTGGAGCGCTTTTGACTCGGTCCGGCTGTATATGTGCCATGAGAGTCGGCCGTCACGCCA
>JALYUI010000662.1 GCA_030853845.1 Bacteroidota bacterium
CTGCGAGTCCGTGCGGCTGAACGACGGCTACACTACCGGCCCACGCGCGGACTCGCAGCGCCCACGCTACAACTCGCTACACCTATTCCCGGCCAGTCAGGTCCAGCAGCAGCTGGCAGAGGGCGGCTTCCTCGTAGGGCTTGGTGAGGCAGGCATTCATGCCAGCGGCGAGGTAGGCTTCGCGTTCGCGGCCGAATGCGTTGGCCGTAAGGGCAATGATGGGCGTATTGGCGCGCTCGGGGTTAGGCAGGGCGCGGAGGGCGGTGGTTACTTCTACCCCGCTCAGGCCGGGCATGCGGATATCAAGGATGGCTGCATCAAAAGCCTCCTCGCGCAGCAGGGCCAACGCTTCGCTGCCATTGGGCACGGCCTGCACCCGCACTCCCCAATGCTCGAGCACCACGCGGGCAATCCACTGGTTCACGAGGTTATCCTCGGCCAGCAGCACGCGCAGGCCGCGCAGGGCTTCGAACGAGCGGGCGGCGGGCGGGGCGGCGGCAGCCACCGCTACGGCGGCCGCGCGGGGCAGGCGCAGGCAGAAGGCGAACGTGCTGCCCACGCCTGCTTCGCTGCACATGCGCAGCACGCCGCCCATTTGCCCCACCAGCTGCTGGCTGATGGCTAAGCCCAGGCCCGTGCCGCCAAACCGCGTGCTGGTGCCCGGGCCGGCCTGGGCAAAGGCATCAAAAATATGCGCCTGCTCGTCGGGCGAAATCCCGATGCCCGTGTCGCGCACCCAGAACCGCAGCTCCAGCTCCGCAGGGTTTTCCCGCACTACATCGACCCCCAGCCGCACCTCGCCGCGCTCGGTGAACTTGATGGCGTTGGCCAGTAGGTTGAGCAGCACCTGATGCAGGCGGTAGGCATCGCCCACCACCGCCAGCGCCGCCGGGGCCAGCGGCTCTACCGTGAGAGCCAGGCCCTGGGCTTCGGCCAGGGCGGCCACGGCCTGCCCCGCGCCCAGCAGCACCCCGGCCAGGCCGAAGGGGGCGGCATTGAGATGCAGGTGATGGGCCGTGATTTTGGCCATGTCGAGCACATCGTTCAGCAGGTGGAGCAGGTGCTGGCCGGCCTGCTGCATGGTGCGCAGGTACTCGGTTTGCTGCGGGGTGAGGTCGGTTTTATGCAGCAGGCCGGCCATGCCCAGTACCCCGTTCAGGGGCGTGCGGATTTCGTGGCTCATGCGGGCCAGAAAGGTTTCCTTGGCCTGGGCATTGGCTTCGGCTTCGCGCTTGGCCTGTTCGAGGGCGCGCTGGGCCAGGACGCCCGCCGTCACGTCGTAGCCCGAGGCCACCACGTAGGAGGGGTAGCCGGCTTCCACCACGGGGTAGGCATTGTAGCGCAGGTAGCGCCGCTCGCCAGCCCGGGTCTTAATAACGATGAGTTGGTCGTGCGGGTGCGGGGGGTGCAGGTCGGCGAGGTAGGCCCGAAAAGCTGCCTGGTGGGCTTTTGGCACTACTTCGCTCAGCGAGCTGCCCACCAGCTCGGCTGCCGCCGAGCCCAGCAGCCGCTCAATGGCCGGGTTCACCGACAGCACGAGGCCGGCCAAATCGTGGGTGCAGATGAGGGCCTGAGAGTAGTAAACCAGGTCGTGGTATTGTTTTTCGCGCCGCTCCAGCTCCTGCCGGGCGCGCTTCACCACGGTAATGTCGGTGCTGATGGTGAGGATGCCCAGCTGGCCGTTGGCCCGGCGCAGGGGCTGCTTATACACCTGGTAATAGAGCTGCTCGCCGGTGTGCAGGGTCAGGGGCATTTCCCGCGTCAGGGGTCCCGTGCGCAGCACCACTTCGTTAAACTGCTGCATCTGCTGGTTTTCCAGCTCCACCTCGGCCGTCTTGGGACCGGGGCTCAGGTGTTGCGAGTGCTGGATATTTTCCACGAACTGGCGGTTGGCAAAGGTGATTCCACCCTGCGGCTCGACCAGGTAGAGCACGTTGGGCAGGGCATCGACCACCTGGCGAATAAAGGCTTCCTGCTCGCGCAACATCTCCTGCACCTGATGCTGCAGCTTTTCGGCCAGGTAGCGGGCCGTGATATCGACGCCCGAACCCACCACCAGCCGCAGCGTGCCGTCGGGGGCAAACACGGGGCGCAGGTGGCGCACCATCAGCTGGGGCCGGCCCTGGCGGTCGGTGCGCATTTCTTCCCATGTGACGTCGGTAGCCGTGCGCACGGCCAGGGCGAAATACTGCTCCCGCTGCTCGGCCAGCTCGGGATGCTGGCTTTGTCGAATCTGGAAATACTCGGCATTGGTCAGGCCCAGTAGCTGCTGCCGGACCTGGGCATCGGATACCGCCGCCGGGTTGACGAACAGATACCGGTGCTCGGCATCGAACACGGCCACGTCGAAGGGCACCAGGCTGAGGATGGACTCGTAGAACTCCTGCTGGCGCACAATCTTTTCCTCGGCCAGCTTTTGCTCCGTAATGTCGATACCCACGCTGATTACCCAGTTTTTACCCAGCGTGCCGGGCATGGGGCGGTACCAGTGCAGGTAATACCGCGCCTGCTCGGCATTGGGATATACTTCTTCCCACTGCACCTCGCGCTGCGCCGAAATGGCCTGGTGAAAAGCCTCCCTGCGCTGGGCAATCACCACTTCGGGCCGCTGGCGGTAGCGGCTGGCTTCCTCGCTCGACTTGCCCAGCATCCAAGCCCGGATAGTGGCATCGGGCTCCAGCGTGGAGCTGACAAACTGGTAGCGGTGCTGCTCGTCGAGCACGGCCAGCGCCACGGGCACCTGCTCCAGCACACTTTCATAAAAGGCCCGCTGCTCGGCCAGCTGTTGCAGGGCCAGCTGGCGCTCCGTCACGTCGGTGAGGTAAAGCGTGAAGTTATTGGGGCTCGGCACGGCGGCCGTCGCCAGGTAATGAGCGCCGGGCACCATCAGCTGCTGTTGCGTGGGCTGGGGCTGGTGCTGCGCCAACTGCATCAGTCCCAGCAGCTGCTGGTACAGGTCGCCGGCCGGCTCGTTGTGCAGCAGCTGGGCCAGGGGGGCGGCGGCGGGGTTGGCGTAGAGCAGCTGGCCGGTAGCGGAAAAGCGCAGCACGGGGTTGGGGTTCTGCTCGGACAGGGCCGCCAGCATATCGAGCTGCTGCTGGTGCTGAATCTGGCTGGTAATGTCGCGGTAGCAAATCAGGCGGCCGGCCTGCTCCGAATCGAGCACCAGGTAGTCGAGCTCCAGTACGCGGCCATCGCGCAGCGCAAACTGCTCGCCCAGCACAGTGTGGCCGGCATCGTGCAGGGCCCAGGCCCGCGCCGCAAACGCCGCCGGGTCGACAAACGCGGCGGCAACGTTCAGCTCGTCGGGGGTGTAAGGCGGGGGTTGGGTGGGGGTGCTCAACCCAAACAAACGCCAGAAATACGCGCTCACGTACTGCACCTGGCCATCGGGGCCAACCAGCACCAGGCCCAGGCGCAGGTTCTGCATCAGCGCACTCAGCTGTGCATTCAGGGTGAAGGGGACCGGAATTGCGGGCGTGGACCGGGCAACAAGCGCGGCCAGCCGCGCCCGGGCTTCGGCCAGCTCGTGCTCGGCCTGCGCGCGGCGCGCCCGCTCGGCAGCAAGCTGCCGGGTTAGGTCGGCGGTAGAAGTAGAACGGTCAGCGGGCATGGCCGGGCGGGGGTTGAACCGGAAAGCTGGGCGAATATTTTCGGAGCAAAACCGGAAGTCGGGCGTCGGGGGAGGCGAGCGGCCGGCTTCCAATTCCACACAAAGTAATCAGCCCGCCGGAAAGTGTCCGGCCCGGGCTTTTGCTTTTTCGCCGCCCGGGCCTCATCAGCTCAGTATTCAGCTGACTACCAAACTATTTAGGCATTCTGGCAAGGGCATTTTATTTGAATATAATCATACTACCAAAGCCTTTTCAACGGGCCTGGAAGTGCCATTCCAAGGTCGACGGCCGCCTGTAATTTATCCGCTGTCGCGGCGATATAACCCGCAGCCCCCCCGGCCCGGGCCGGCCCTACGGCGGCGCCAGCACGGCGGGGGCGCTTACTTCGGCTTTGGATTGCTTTTGCCGGCCGCGCCGGTCCCTGCCATGTCTCTCAAACTTAAAATTCGCCTGAGCGTGCTGCTGCTGCTGCTGCTGCTGCTGGGCCTGGGTGGCTACACCTTTTTTGCGATACGCTACCTGGAGCAGGGCGCGCACGGCATCGAGCGAACCGATTTTATGGCTGCCCGCGTCACGGTGCTGGCCTTTCTGGTGGCGGGCACGGCCCTGGGCGTGGCCCTGATGGTACGCCTGCCCCGCATCGTGGTGCGCCCGCTGCAACGCCTGCGCGTGGACATGGCCCGCGTGGCCGGCCCCGGCCCCGCTACCCGCGTGGCCGTGGGCCGGCGCGACGAGGTGGGCAGCATTGCCACCGCCGTAAACCGGGTGCTGAGCCAGGCCCAGGACGAGCGCCACGCCACGCTGGCCGAGCTCTTCACCGAGCGCAACCGCATGGACAGCCTGGTGCGCAGCCTCGATGAGGGCCTGCTGCTGCTCGATGAGCACGGCCGCATCGTGCTGGCCAACCCCGTGGCCTGCGACCTGCTGGGCCAGCCCCCGGCTGAGCTGCTGGGCCGGCCGGCCGCCACTGTGGCAGCCACCAACGAGCTGCTGCGCGCCCTGCTGGAGCCCCTGGCCGCCCACAACCTGGCCGGCGACGACGTGCCCGACCCCGTGTTCACGTTTCCGCACAAGGGCGATAATCCGCACTTCCAGCTCAGCATCAGCCCCATCATGGGGAAGCCGACGGCGGCGGGGCCGGCCCCGGCGGGCGGCCACATCTTCTGCCTGCGCAACGTGTCGGAATTCAAGAAGCTCGACGAGATGAAATCAGCTTTTCTGGCCACAATTTCGCACGAGCTGAAAACGCCGCTGGCCAGCATCAAGCTCAGCCTGATGCTGCTGCGCAACGAGCGCACCACCGATGCCGAGCGCCAGACCCTGGCCGCCGGCATCGGCGAGGAAACCCAGCGCCTGCTGAGTATGGTGGGCCAGCTCATCGACGTGGCCCGCCTCGATGCGGGTGCCGGTATCAAGCTCGCCCCCGGCCCCCTGCACCTGGCCGAAATAGTGGATTATGCCACCCGCACCGTGCAGCCCCAGCTGCGCGACAAGCAGCTGCGCCTCGACCTGCAATTGTCCGACAACCTCCCCGCCGTATACGCCGACGCCGAAAAAACTACCTGGGTGCTCATCAACCTGCTCTCGAATGCCATTCGCTACTCGCCGGTGGCAGCCCCGCTCGTTATCCGGGCCATGCCCTGGGGCGAGATGGTGCGCGTGAGCGTGGAAGACTGCGGGCCGGGCATTCCGGCCGAGTTTCACAAGCGCATCTTCCAGCGGTTTGCGGGCGGGCCGGGGCCGGTGGGCAAGGGCAGCTCGGGGCTGGGCCTGAGCATTGCCCGCGAGTTTATCGACGCGCAGGGCGGCCGGCTGTGGGTAGAAAGCCCGCCCGACTGCGGCAGCCGGTTTATGTTCACGCTGCCCGTGGCGTAGAGGGCGAATTTTGCTGGGGTTAGAGAAACAATAGAAC
>JALYUI010000679.1 GCA_030853845.1 Bacteroidota bacterium
GCTGCGGGCGGCGCTTGGCAGGCGGCAAACCACTACGGGATTAGCGTTTAGTCGCCTTTTTGATTTCATGGTCAATCTGGCCATTGGTCACCCGGTCTTCTATTTTGAAGCCGATTTCAACGAACTCGAAGCCATTTTTCTCGGCGTTCCAAGGGCCGCGCAGGTCCTGGCCGCCTTCGTCGTCGGAACCGGTCGAGGTATTGAAAAACTTATCGACCAGGCCAGCCGTGGGCGGAATGTTGCCGATTTTCAGCTTGTCGCTGGTCACGTTGTCGAGGGCCAGCATGAAGGACTTGAGGTGGGTGATTTCGCGCGTCATCAGAAACTGCAGCGCGTCGACGCTACCGGGGTCGTCGCAGAAGTCGATGAGGCGCTCGTACACGATTTTGGCGCGGGCCTCGGCGGCAATGTTGCCGCGCAGGTCCACGTCGAGCTCGCCGGTAATTTTCAGGTAGTCGGCCGTCCAGGGGTTACCCTGCGAGTTGAACAGGCCCACGCCACCGCCGCCGGCAATGGCAATAAGCGGGTCGGCTTCGGCGGCTTCGCGGCTATTTTTGGAGGGCTTGAGGTGCATGCGGGCCAGCGTGCCAATGATTTCGAGGTGGCTCAGCTCTTCCGTGCCGATGTCCATGAGCAGGTCTTTCACACCGGGGTTTTCGCAGTTGAGGCCTTGGATGGAATACTGCATAGCGGCCGCGAGCTCGCCGTTGGCCCCACCAAACTGCTCCAGCAGCATACGGCCGAAGCGCGGGTCGGGCGTGCCCACCCGCACGGTGTACATCAGTTCTTTTACGTGGTGATACATGGTAAAAAGGAGATTATAGGATGAATAAGAAAACAAACTGCCTACGCAAGCCGGAAATCGGCCGTTATGGTTAAGCTTTTCTTCGTTCTCATACTGAATTTTGAAAATCAACGAGTTAGGGCCGACTAGCGCACGCTTATTTATTTTCGGGCCACATCCTTGCTCCATCCGGCCCGATATTGCCGGCCGCTATGCCTACTGCCCCTGCTCCCCTGCCCTACCTCGTGTTCGATTTCGACAGCACCTTCACCCAGGTCGAAGGGCTCGATGAGCTGGCCGACATCGCCCTGGCCGGCCGCCCCGACGCGGCCGGGCGCGTGGCGCAAATCCGCGCCCTAACCGACCAGGGCATGGCCGGCGAAATCGGCTTCCAGGAGTCGCTGAGCCGGCGGCTGGCGCTGCTGGGAGCCAACGAGCGCCACCTCGCGCCGCTGGTGGCGCGGCTGCAAACCAAGGTCAGCGAGAGCATCCGGCGCAACGGCGACTTCTTCCGCCGCTTTGCCGACCGCATTTACGTGGTGAGCAGCGGCTTCCGCGAGTTTATTGAGCCGGTGGTGGCCGAGTTCGGCATCGTGCCCGGCCACGTGCTGGCCAACACTTTCACCTTCGACGCCGAAGGCAACATCACTGGTTGCGACCCGGCCAACGTGTTGAGCCGCGACGGCGGCAAAATCCGTCAGCTCGTGCTGCTCGACCTCGACGGGCCGGTGTACGTGCTCGGCGACGGCTACACCGACTACCAGATTCGCGAAGCCGGCCTGGCCCACCGCTTCTACGCTTACACTGAGAATGTTATCCGGCCCAGCGTGGTGGCCCAGGCCGACGAGGTGCTGCCCACTTTCGACGAATTTTTATACCAGCTGAAACTCCCCATGACCCTCTCCTACCCCAAAAACCGCATCAAAGTCCTGCTGCTGGAAAACCCCGATGCCCGCGCCGCCGAGCTCTTCCGCCAGGAAGGCTACCAGGTGGAGGAAGTGAAGGGCGCGCTCGACGAAGCCGAGCTCATCCAGCGCATCGAGGGCGTGAGTTTGCTGGGCATCCGCTCGAAAACGCAGGTAACGGCCGCCGTGCTCGAAGCCGCCAACCGCCTCATCGGCATCGGTGCGTTCTGCATCGGCACCAACCAGATTGACCTGACGACGGCCATGCAAAAGGGCGTGGCCGTGTTCAACGCCCCGTTTTCCAACACCCGCTCGGTGGTCGAGCTGACACTGGCCGAGCTGATTGTGCTGGCCCGCCGCATCCCTGAGAAGAACCCCAAGATGCACCAGGGCGAGTGGGATAAGTCGGCCAGCGGCTCTTTCGAAATCCGGGGCAAAACCCTCGGCATCGTGGGCTATGGCAACATCGGCTCGCAGCTCTCGGTGGTGGCCGAGGCCGTGGGCCTGAAGGTGCTGTACTACGACATGGCCGAAAAGCTCCAACTCGGCAACGCCGTGAAGGCCCGCACGCTGGACGAGCTGCTGGCGCAATCCGACGTGGTGACCCTGCACATCGACGGCCGCCCCGAGAACGAGAATTTCTTCGGCGCAAAGGAATTTGCCCAGATGAAGCCCGGCGCGCTGTTCATCAACAACGCCCGGGGCCACGTCGTCGACGTGCCGGCCTTGGCGGCCGCCCTGCGCAGCGGCCACCTTGGTGGCGCGGCGGTCGACGTGTTCCCGCACGAGCCCAAAACCAACAGTGAGAGTTTCGAGAGTGAGTTGCGCAACCTGCCCAACGTGCTGCTCACGCCCCACATCGGCGGCAGCACGGCCGAGGCCCAGCGCAACATCGCCGAGTTTGTGCCCGAGCGGCTCATGCAGTACATCAACACCGGCAACACCCAGCAGTCGGTGAATTTTCCCAACATCCAGCTACCCACCCAGCAGGCCCACCGGCTCATCCACATTCACGCCAACGTGCCGGGCGTGCTGGCCAACATCAACAACGTGCTGGCCGCCCACCAGGTCAACATCCTGGGCCAGTACCTGAAAACCAACGAGCACATCGGCTACGTGATTACCGACATCAACCGCGAGTACGACCACGACGTGATTCAGGCCCTGCGCGCGGTGGAGCATACCATTAAATTCCGGGTGCTGTACTAGGGGTCGGCTTGGGCGTTCACCTCACCCCCTGACCCCCTCTCCCGCGGAGAGGGGACACCGGTTCGGAGCAAGAGCCAAAATAGCCTGGCGCAATGCGTCGGGCTATTTCTATTCAGTTGAAATTCATTTGGAGCAAGACCGGTGCCCCCTCTCCACGGGAGAGGGGGTCAGGGGGTGAGGTGAACGCCCAGGCCGAAACCCTACCCGTACCTTTGCGCCCGTGCAAACTCCCGATACTTCCGCGCCCGCCGCGACGCCCGCTCCCCAGCCCAACCCGCAATTCGCCGACTTCGCCCTCTCCCCCGCCCTGCTGGCGGGCGTGGCCGAGCTGAACTTCACCCAGCCCACCCCCGTGCAGCAGCTGGTGCTGGCCCCCGCCCTCGAAGGGCAGGACGTGGCCGGGCAGGCGCCCACCGGCTCGGGCAAAACCGCCGCCTACGGCCTGGCCGTGCTGCAACAGGTCGATGTGACCTCGGCCACCATGCAGGCGCTGGTGCTGGTGCCGGCCCGCGAGTTGGTGCTGCAGGTGCGCGATGCCCTGCGCAGCCTGGGCAAGCACCTGCCCAACCTGCGCGTGGCCGGCTACTACGGCGGCCACGCCATGCGCGAGGAAGTAAAGGGCCTCCAGCAGATGCCCCACGTGGTGGTGTCCACGCCCGGCCGCATGCTCGACCACCTGGAGCGCCGCACCATCGTGCCCAACCGCCTGAAGGTGCTGGTGCTCGACGAGGCCGACAAGCTGCTGGAGCTGGGCTTCCAGGAGGAAATGGCCACCATCATCAGTCGCCTGCCCCAGCGCCGGCAAACGCTGCTGTTCTCGGCCACCATGCCCGATAAGGTGCTGACCTTGGTACGCGAGTACCTTACCCGCCCCCGGGTGATGAATGTAGGCGGCTCGAACGCTACAACGCTGCCCGAGAGCCTGGTGCTGCGCGGCCACGTGCTCAGCGCCGCCGACCAGAAGCCCGCCGCCCTTTTCCACCTGTTGAACTCGCCCGAAGCGGGCCGCTCCCTGGTATTCGCCAACACCCGCGACCGGGTGGAGGAGCTCACCCGCTTCCTGCGCGGCCGGGGCATGGCCGCCGAGGCCCTGCATGGCAAAATGCTGCAGCCCGAGCGCGACAAAAGCATGATGAAGCTGCGCAACGGCTCGGCCACCGTGCTGGTGGCCACCGACGTAGCCGCCCGCGGCCTCGACGTGAACGAGCTCGACACCGTTATCCAGTTCGACCCGCCCCACGACACCGACACCTTCCAGCACCGGGCCGGCCGCACCGCCCGCGCCGGGGCCGTGGGCACCGCCCACCTCCTCGTGACGCCTCCCGAGCAGCACAAGCTGCAAACCTGGCCCGCCACCAGCCCCGTGCAATGGGCCAGCCTGCGCCCCGGCCCGCTGCCCAACGCCCTGCCCAAAGCCCCGCGCCCGAGTACCGTCACGCTGCACGTATCGGCCGGCAAGAGCGAGAAAATCAGCCGGGGCGACCTGGCCGGGGCCTTCGTGAGCGTGGGCGGGATGGAGCGCGACGCCGTGGGCCGCATCGAGGTGTTCGACCACCACAGCTTCGTGGCCGTGCCCGAGGCCCAGGCCGAGGAGGTGCTGGCCCGCATGCAGGGCGCGAAGGTGAAAGGCAAAAAGGTGAAGGTGGCGTTGATTCGGTAAACAGTTATTTATTAACCAAATTCATGAGCAAATTAGGCTGCGAGTGTGGTCATATTATCGTAGACCAGACCGAAGATTTGCCCTATAAAGCAGATTATATCCCTGACAAATTAGTCTTTTCAGTACACGAGGAAGCTATTCATGCCATCGGGCTATTCGTTGAGGCAATCACCAACAATTCCCGTGAAATGTGGATTGCCAATTTTTTTGACGCGGATTATGCCGCGCTGAATTTGACAAACGAACAAATTATCAGTGACCTTTCTGGCCGGTTTTATTCAGCGATTCGTCGCACGATGTATCAATGCGAGAACTGTGGTCGGATTCATATTCAGAAGCGCAATACGAATTACTTTTCTTCGTTTTTGCCAGAGACTGATAAGGCAAATAATATTTTAGATGCCTGAAAAAGCTACTGCCACTAGCTACTGCCACTAGCTCCCGCCTCCTCTTCATCTGCAGCCAGAACAAGTGGCGCAGCCTCACCGCCGAGCGGCTCTTCGATGGGCACTCGCACTACGAGGCCTGCTCGGCCGGCATCGAGCCGGGGGCCAGGGTGCGCGTCACGGCCCAATAGTGGCAATATCACCGACATACCTACCGACCAATTGGGTTACGGTTTCCCTACGCTGCTGCCTAGTTTGGGCTTTGGCTGGCGCACCCGCCGCTTCACCCTGAGCCTGGATGGGCAGTTTTACACCAATGAGCAGGCAAACGGGTTGTTACGAAGCGTGGTGGGGGCCAACTTCGTCGCGCGCGGCATAGTAGCCTATCGTCTGGGACGCAATCCGGATGCGGCCCCGGCCCGGTAGCCGCCCAACTCCGCGAGCCCCAACTCCGCAAGCCCCGGCCCGTACTACCGGCCCATGCCCTACCTCCTGTCCCTAGCCGTGCTGGCGGCCATCCTGTACGCCTTTTACCAGTACGCCACCGCCGACTCGCGCCGGGTGGCAGCCGCCCTGGCCCAGCCTTTTCCGCCGGCCTGGCGTGAAATTCTGAGCGAACGGGTGGCATTTTATTTGGCGCTGAATGAGCAGGAAAAAGCCCGTTTTGAGCAGCGGACCCAAACCTTTCTGGCACGCACCCGCATCACTGGCATTCAGACCGAAGTCGACGACACCACCCGCCTGCTGGTGGCGGCCTCGGCCCTGATTCCGGTGTGGGGCTTTCCCGACTGGCAGTACGCCCACCTGGGCGAGGTGCTCATCGTGCCCGATGCCTGGCAGCTGCCCAACGCGCCCGACCAGGAGGTGCAGCCCTTGCAGGGCACCCTGTTGGGCTCGGTGCAGGGCTTCCAGAACCAGCATTACATGCGCCTGTCGAAAGCCTCGCTGGAACAGGGCTTCCGTGATGCCACCGACCGGCAGAACGTGGGCATCCACGAATTTGCCCACCTGCTCGACGAGGCCGATGGCGTGATTGATGGCGTGCCCCAAGCCGCGATGCCTCCCGAGCTGCTCCAGCCTTGGACGGCGCTGATGCACCGCGAAATCGAGGCCATCCGGGCCGGCAAGTCCGAAATCAACCCCTACGCCGCCACCAACGAGGCGGAGTTTTTCGCCGTCGTCACGGAATACTTCTTCGAGAAGCCCGAGAAGCTGCAGGAGCACCACCCCGAGCTGTACGAGCTGCTCACCCGGGCCTTCCATCAGAACCCTAAAAAGCGCTTTCTGGGCCTGCCCACCGACCCGCGCCAGTGGCTGAAAACCCTGCGCAGCCGCCGCCAGTTCGGCCGCAACTCGTCCTGCCCCTGCGGCAGCGGCCGCAAGTATAAGGACTGCCATCTGGCGTAGCACGCAGCCTTTGCGATGTGGGCCGCAGCCTTTGCTGCGTCGGCATCAGCACGCCGTTCACCATAAAGCAGCAGTATGCGCGGCTTGTCCTCACGCCGACGTAGCAAAGGCTGCGGCCCACATTCGGCGACGCACCTGTTTTATTTGCTCCATGAAAACGCACTTTCTCCCGCTGCTGGCCGCCACCCTGCTCACCGCCTGCGCCTCCACTGCGCAAACGCCCGTGGTGAAGCAGCCCGCCAAGCCCACAAACGCCGAAACGCCCCCGCCCCCCGGGCAGCCGGCCCACATCGACTATTCGGCTATTGCCGACGATTTCCTCAAGACCTATAACGCCGACTACGTGCGCCTCTACACGGCCTCCAGCCTGGCCGAGTGGCGCTCGAACACGCACATTTTACCCGGTGATACGGCCAACGCCGGGGCTACCACCCGCGCCAACCAGCGCCTGGCCGCCTACACCGGCAGCGCCAGCAACATCCAGCAGATTCGCGACCTGCTCGCCCACCGCAACGAGCTGAATGGCCTCCAAAGTAAGCAGCTCGAAACAGCCCTCTACAACGCCGCCAACAACCCCCAAACGGTGGCCGATGTGGTGAAAAGCCGCATCAAGGCCGAAGCCGCCCAGACCGAAAAGCTCTACGGATTTGACTACAAATATGCCGGCAAGTCCGTCACTACCAACGACCTCGACGAACTGCTACGAAAGGAAACCGACCTCACGAAGCGCCGGCAGGTGTGGGAGGCCAGCAAGGCCATCGGCCCCACCCTGAAAGACGGCCTGCTGAACCTGCGCACCTTGCGCAACCAGACCGTGCAGGCCCTAGGCTACCCCGACTTCTTCACCTACCAGGCCAGCGACTACGGCCTGAGCCGCGCTGAAATGATGGCCCTGGTGCGCCAAATCAACACCGAGCTGCGGCCCCTCTACCGCGAGCTGCACACCTGGGCACGCTACGAGCTGGCCAAAAAATACCACGCCAAGCAGGTGCCCGACTACCTGCCCGCCGACTGGCTGCCCAACCGCTGGGGCCAGGACTGGGGCTCGCTCGTGGAGGTGAAAGGACTGAACCTTGATGCTGTGCTGGCCAAAAAGGGTGCAGCCTGGCAGGTGCAGCAGGGCGAGCGGTTCTACAAGAGCCTGGGCTTTCCGGGCCTGCCGGCCTCGTTCTACGAGCGCAGCAGCCTCTACCCGCTGCCCGCCAACGCTGGGTTCAAGAAGAACAACCACGCCTCGGCCTGGCACATGGACCTGAACAACGACCTGCGCAGCCTGATGAGTGTGGAGCCCAACACCGAGTGGTATACCACGGCCCACCACGAGCTGGGCCACATCTACTACTACCAGACCTACTCGAACCCCGACGTGCCGCCGCTGCTGCGCCAGGGGGCCAACCGCGCCTACCACGAGGCCATTGGCTCGATGATGGGCCTGGCCGCCCAGCAAAAGCCCTTCCTGGTGGGCCTGGGCCTGATTGACCCCGCCACCAAAACCGACCAGACCCAGCAGCTGCTCAAGGAAGCCCTGCAATACGTGGTGTTTATTCCCTTCGCCTCAGGAGTGATGAGCGAATGGGAAAACAGCTTCTACGCCGAGCAGCTGCCCGCCGACCAGCTGAACGCCAAATGGTGGGCCTTGAGCAAGCAGTACCAGGGCATGGTGCCGCCCACCACGCGCGGCGAAAACTACCTCGACCCCGCCACCAAAACCCACATCAACGACGACCCCGCTCAATACTACGACTACGCCCTGAGCTACATCATCCTATTTCAGCTGCACGACCACATTGCCCGCAAAATCCTACAGCAGGACCCGCACGCCACCAACTACTACGGCCATAAGGAAGTGGGCGACTTCCTGCGCGACATCATGCGGCCCGGCTCCAGCCGCGACTGGCGCGCCGTGCTCAAGGAAAAAACCGGCGAAGACCTCTCGGCCCGCGCAATGGTGGCGTATTTCGAGCCTTTGATGGCGTATCTGAAAACCCAGAATAAAGGGCGGAAGTACACGATGTAGGGGAAACTCGCGTCAGCCCCAGCAGCACGTCATGCTGAACGCAGTGAAGCATCTCTACCGCAGCAGTAAACCCAGTCGATTGGATTACTACTGCGGTAGAGATGCTTCACTGCGTTCAGCATGACGTTCT
>JALYUI010000734.1 GCA_030853845.1 Bacteroidota bacterium
GCACCAGCTGGCGCGGCTCGCCATCGACGAGGCGGAACACGGTGCGCAGGATTTCGTGGCGGGCCACCACTTCCAGCCAGCAGCGCCGCAGCAGCGCCAGGTCGAGCGGGCCGCGCAGGTGCAGGGCCGAAGGCACGTTGTAGGAAGTCTGATGGGTATCGAGCTGCTGGAGCACCCACAGCCGCATTTGGGCGTGCGAAAGCGGGTAGTGGGGTAGCACGGGGGCCGGCAGAATGCGCTGGTAGCGGTGCTGGGTTTGCTGCCCGAGCCAGGCCGCCAGCTGCCGGATGGTGGGCGTATGGAAGAATTGCTTGAGCGGGATTTCCACGCCCAGCTCGCGGTGAATGAGGCCGGTGGTGCGCAGGGCCTTGAGGGAATGACCCCCCAGGTCGAAGAAATTGGTCGTCACGCCGATGGGCCGCAGGGTCAGCACGGTTTCCCAGATGCCCAGCAGCTGCGCTTCGATGGATGTGGCGGCCGGCTCGGCCGCCGCCGCGGCCACGAAGCTGTCGAGGGGCAGCTGGTTGAGGTGCTGGCGGTCGAGCTTGCCGTTGGGCGTCAGGGGCATGGCGGCCAGCAGGCCCAGATAGGCGGGTACCATGTACTCCGGCAGCCGGGCCTTAACGTACGCCAGCAGCTCGGCCGGGGCCAGCGGGCCGCGCGTGGCCACGAAGGCGGCCAGCAGCGGGTCGCCGTCGGCATCGTGGCGCAGGCTGATGCAGGCTTCGCTCACCAGGGGGTGCGCCGCCAGCACCTGCTCAATCTCGCCCAGCTCCACCCGGTAACCCCGGATTTTCACCTGGTGGTCGGCGCGGCCCAGGCACACGAGGTTGCCGTCGGGCCGCCACTTCACCAGGTCGCCGGTGGCGTAGAGCGTATCGCCGGGCACGAAGGGGCTGGCAATAAAGCGTTCCTGCGTCAGCTCGGGGCGGTGCAGGTAGCCGGCCGCGATGCCCGCGCCACCCATGTACAGCTGCCCGACCACGCCCACCGGCACGGGCCGCAGCCAGGCATCCAGCACGTAGGCGCGCAGGTTGCTGATGGGCTGCCCGATGACGACTTCCGTGCCCAGGGTGGGCATATCGGCCGCCGTGAAAAAGCGGCACACGCACCCCACGGTGGTTTCGGTGGGGCCGTAGTGGTTGATGACGTACTTCTCGGGCCAGAGCGCGAAGAAGGTGCGCAGGTCGTTCAGGTTGAGCAATTCGCCGCCGAGCATGAGGTGGCGCAGGCCCGCCAGCCACTCGGGCCGGAACGCGGGGCTCTTCAGAATAACGGAGAAGAGCGTGGGCGTCATCTTCAGGAAGGTCAGGCCGTGGCGCATCACGTAGGCCCCCATCTGCTCGGGCACCAGGTAGGTTTCCTTGCTTATCAGGTGCAGCTGCCCCCCCACCGTAAGGATGGGGAACAGCAGGGTCATGCTGTAGTCGAAGGAGAAGGAGGCGTTGAGCACCGTACGGTCGGTAGCCGAGCAGCCGGTGTGGGCCACGTACCAGCTCACGTAGTTCACCAGGTTGCGCTGCCGCAGCATCACGCCCTTGGGCTTGCCGGTCGAGCCCGACGTGTAGATGACGTAGGCCAAATCGTCGGGGTGGTTCAGCAAGGGGTGGTCGGTGCCCGATTCCACCGCCAGGGCGGGGTCATGCACATCCACGCCATTGGTGATGGTGCCCAGTTGCCGCAGCCCTTCGGCATCGGTCAGCAGCACCTGCACCCGGCTATCGGTCAGAATGTGCTGCAAACGCTCCGCCGGCAAAGCCTGGTCGAGGGGCACGTACGCCCCGCCGGCTTTGTAAGTGGCCAGAATCGCCACCATAATATGGATGGAGGGCGACAGCAGCACGCCCACCAGCACGTTGGGGCCAACGCCCCGGCGGCGTAGCACGGCCGCCAGGCGGTTGGCCGCCGCATTCAGCTCGCGGTAGCTCAGCCGGGTGTGCTCATCCACCACGGCAATGGCGTGGGGCGTCCGGGCCACCTGGGCCGCAAACAGCTCGTTGAAGGTCAGGTCAATGGTGGGGAAATCAGTGGTGGTCTGGTTGAAGTCTTCCAGCAGCTGCACCTGCTCGGTTGGGGCGAGCAGGCTCAGCTCGGCCAGGCGGGCGGCGCTGTCGGCCGTTACCTGGGTAAGCACGCGCCGCAGCTGCTCCAGCAAGCGCAGCACCGTGGCGGGCCGGAACAGCCGCGCGGCGTAGGTCAGGCTCAGAAACAGTCGGTCTTCTACTTCGAGGGCGCGCAGGTTCAGGTCGAATTTGGAGACGATGCCCTCCGTTTCGACGTGCGGCTCGGCATCAAGAACATCGACTTCATGGGCAAACTCGCCCTGGCTCAGCAGGCCGAAAGCGGTATCGAACAAGGGGTTCCGGCTGCGGTCGCGGCCTTCGCCCAGCTGCTCCACCAGCTCCTCCAGCGGGTACTGCTGGTGCTCGAAGGCTCCGAGGGCCGCCGCTTTCACCTCCTGCAAATAGGTGGCGAAGGGCTTGTCGCCGGCCGGCAGGGTGCGCAGCGGCACGGTGTTCACGAACAGGCCCACCAGCGCCTTCACGTCGGGGTGCGTGCGGCCGGCCACGGGGGTGCCCACCGTCACATCGGCCTGCCCGCTGAGCTTGGCCAGCAGTACTGACCAGCCGGCCAGCAGGGCCATGTAGGGCGTCACGCCGTGCTGGCGGCACAGCTGGTGCAGGGCGGCGGTTTCGGCTGCGCTCAGCGTCAGGCTCACCTCGCCGCCCTCGAAGGACTGTACCTCGGGCCGGGCAAAATCGGTGGGCAGCTGCAAGGCGGGGCGCTCGGCGGCAAACACGCTCAGCCAGTACGCCCGCTGGGCTTGCTGCTGCGCCTGCTGGGCCGGGCTGTGCAGCCACTGCACATAATCCTTGTAGTGAAGCGACAGGGCGGGCAGCGCGGCCCCTTGCAGCAGCTCCCGCAGCTCGGCCTGAAGAATGGCCTGCGACAAGCCATCGGTGCTGATATGGTGCACATCGAGCAGCAGCGTGGCTTCGGTGCCCTGGCGGAAGTAGCCGGCTCGCAGCAAGGGGGCCTGCGTCAGGTCGAAGGGCCGCACGAAATCGCGTAGCGCCTGCTCGGCCGATTCGGCTTCCACCGGCTCCAGCGCGACGGTGGCCGTGGCAACAATGCGCTGCACGGGCACCCCGTCGTGGTCTTCGAACACGGTGCGGAGGCTTTCGTGGCGGTCCACCAGCTTTTGCAGGGCTTGCGCCAGCAGGGCGGGGTCCAGGTTAAGGTCCAGGGCCAGGGTACCGGGCACGTTGTAGCCGGTGCTGGTGGGCTCCAGGTGGTGCAGGAAATACAGGCGGCGTTGCGTCGGCGAAAGCGGATAAGTAGCCTGGGCCGGGGCTTGCCCGATGGGCGAATAGGAATCTGCGGTCGCATCGGGCAGGTTGGCCAGCAGGCCCCGGATGGTAGGGGCGGCAAACACGGTGGCCAGCGGCAGCCGCACCCCGAAGCTGCGCTGCACCAGGCCCACCAGCTTCACGGCCTTGAGCGAATGCCCTCCCAGCTCGAAGAAGCTGTCTTCCACCGATATCTGGTCTTCCGGGAGCCCGAGCACTTCGGCCCACACCGCCACCATGCTACGCTCGGCCGCCGAGGCGGGGGGCGCAATTTGGGTGGTAGTCCAGGCGGGTGGGGGCAAGGCGCGGCGGTCGAGCTTGCCGCTGGCTGTGAGCGGCAGGGCGGGCAGGGCCAGCAGGGCGGCCGGCACCAGGTAGGCCGGCAGCTGGGCCTGCAAAAAGCGCCGCAGC
>JALYUI010000387.1 GCA_030853845.1 Bacteroidota bacterium
CGCCCGGCCCCTGTCGGCCGCTGAGGCCACCCGCTGCCACCGCCTACGCGCCCAGGCCGCCGGCCTGCTGGCCGAAGCCGCTGCTTTGGAAGAAGCCCTGGAACCCGCCGAAGTCATTCAGGCAACCGCGAAGGCAGCGCCTGGCCGGGGCGTTCCAGGCGCGTAACCGAAAGAAGCGGGATAATTCCGCAGCGCCGGCGATGCTTGCCCGAACGTATCAGCCCATCCCAAGCTGATGCATTTCTTTGAACCCAAAAAAGCTCCGGTAGTGCGTACCGGAGCTTTCGGAGCCGCTTTCGCGAGCAGCGCATCCCTACTCCCGCACCACGCGCCGGGTGCTCTTCTGCCCATCGGCCGTTACGGTCAGCAGGTAGCTGCCGGGGGCCAGGGTGCCGGGCAGGGCCAGCGCCAGGGTGCGGCCCTCGGCGCGCTGCGCCGTGGCATACACGCGGCGGCCCTGCGCATCGAGGAGTGAAACGGAGACTTCGCCAGCGGGTGCCTGGCCCAGCTCCAGCGTTAGCCGCGTGCGGAAGGGATTGGGGTAGGCGCTGGCGAGCAGCGCCGGGCCGCCCGTGCTGCTCTTGCCCTGCACCGCCACCACCGGGGAGTAGTTCACCGTACCGTCGAAATCTACCTGGCGCAGGCGGTAGTAGAGGGTGCCCGCTCCGGCCGTCTTATCGGTGTAGGCATAGGCACGCGGGGAGGTGCTGTTGCCGGCCGCCGCCACGCTGCCCAGACGCGCATAATCGACGGCGTTGCCCGAACGCTCCACCTCAAAGCGTTGGGCGTTGCGCTCACTGGCCGTCTGCCAGCGCAGCCCCACGCCCTCTGCGGTGCGGGCGCCGGTGAAGCTCGCCAGCGTAACGGGCAGCGGGTCGGTACTGAAAATCCGGGACGTGAACAGGCCGCGGCCGTGGGTAGCCGCCGCCACCAGCTGGTCGGCGGCGCGGTAGCGCAGCATGTCAATCCGGGTGTTGGTTAGGTTGGGCAACGGCGACCACGTGGTGGCGGCGCCCGCGAGCAGGTTGGTGGCGTACACGCCCATTTCGGTGGCCAGGATGGCGCGGGTGGTATTGCGCGGGTCGAACAAGGCCCAGCGCACGGGCATGTCGGGCAGGTCGCCTTCCACGCTGGTCCAAGTGGGCGTGGCGGCGTCGGCGTTGGTGGTTTCAAACACGCTCACGTAGCCGTAGTTGGAATACGTGACCAATAGGTGCTGCTCGTTGGCGGGGTCCACGGCCACGCAGGACACCGACCCCCTATTGGATGCGAGGGCGAACAGGATTTTCACCGTGGGCGTGGTGGTGTTGGCATTGTCCACACGCGCCACTTTGCCACCGACCATTCCAAAATAGACGCGGTTGGCGGTGAGCGGCGACACCGTGACGTGCGTGATTGTGCCGGCACCCGTGCCCAGGCTGGGCGTGATGGTAATGGGAGGGTCGGTGGTGGACACGTTGGTCCAGGCCATATATAGGTTCGAGTTATGACGGGCATACAGGACATTGGCGCGGCTATCGTAGTCCCAGGGGTTGATGAACGAGCCAATCGTGCTGCTGATGCTGATGAGGTTGGAGAAACTAGCGCCGCCGTCGGTCGAGCGGTAGTACTGGTTGTAGACGTAGCTGCTGATTTGCAGGGTGGGGTTGTCCTGGTCGATAGCGCACAGGCCGCCGTCGCCGCCCGAAGCCCGGGTGGTGGCATTCAGGCCCGGGGCGGTGTATTGCTGCGTGCCGTTGTCCTGGGCCCCGGCCAGGAAGTAATTATAGTTAGTCGGGTGCATCGCCAGGCTGTAGTACTGCGTCACGTTCAGGCCGTTGTTGCGGCTGCTGAAGGTGCTGGCCGTGGAGGAGGCATTGGCCGAAAACGCCACGCCGCCGTCGCTGCCGAAATAGGCCTGGTTGGAGGGCCCCGACGCCGACGGAATGAACAGGATGGCGTGCTGGTCGGAGTGCACGTAGTTGGCAGCGGTTTCCGCCGCCGTCCAGTCCGACCGTTGGCTCCAGGTGGGCGTCACGGCCCCGGCGTCGGTACTCAGCCACACGTCGATGCCGCCCACGTACAGCACGTCGGGATTGGTGGGCGAGACGCCCGCGGCCAAATCGTACCAGCCTTGGCCGCGGGTGAAGTCAAACGCCGCGCCGCCGGGCTTGGGCATCACCGTCCAGGTGGTGCCCTTATCCATCGAACGGTAAATGTCGAAGATGCCGTAGGTGCTGGCGGATTGGAACAAGGCATAGACGCGGTTGGCATCCGAGGGCGCGCAGGCTACTTCGATGCGCTGGTAGCCCGTGGTAGGCAGGCCCGAGTTGGGGAGGGTATTGAGCTTGGTCCAGGACCCGGCATTGCCCGTCGTCGAGCGGTAAATGCCGTCCGTATCGAAAAGACCGGAGGTGACAAAAATCGTGTTATCCGCCCCGATTTCGATGTCGGCCGTCCCGTTCGCTTGCGCGTATTGATTGAGGGTGTTCAGCAACTGGCTCCAGGAGGTGCCGCCGTTCTGGCTGCGGTAGAGCCCGCCGTCCCGGGTGACGGCGTACACGTCCTTCGTCACGGGATGCACCACAATTTTGGTAATGCGCTGGAAATCGACACTGCTGGCCGTGGCCGCCAGTTGGGCCCAGGTCGCGCCGCCGTCGCTCGATTTCCAGATGCCGGCGCCCCGAATGGCATCCGAGTTGAAAAAGCCTTCGCCGGTGCCCGCGTATATCACCGCGGGGTTGGTGCCCGGTACTACGGCCACGGCCCCCACGGCCAGGTTGCTGAAAAAGGAATTGACGTTTCGCCATTGCACGTTGGCGCTGGTGGCGTTGGTGGCCTTCCACAGGCCGCCGCCCGAGGCGCCGGCCCACAAGGTATTGCCCGTGGCATCGTTGGGGTCCAGCACCAGGCTGAGGATGCGGCCGGCCACATTGGAAGGGCCGCGTTCCACCCAGGCAGCGCTGGCCAGCACGCTGCCGGCGGTGCGCTGCTGCGCCTGGTCCTTCAGCTTGGCTTCGTTGAAGCGCAGGGCGGCCAGCAGGCGCTCGCGGGGCACGGTGCCGGTGGCGGGGTCGTGGGTGAGGTCGAATTCCTGCTGCATGGCCAGGTCGGGGCGGTCGAAGTACACCTGGTCGCCGTCGGCCTCCCCTTCGGCTTCGCTTTCACCTAAGCTCAGCAGGCCAATCGGGCTGCCGGCACGGGAATGGTCGGCGAGGTGAAAGGCAACCGAAAAAAACAGGCCCAAAGAAGCAACCGCGAGCCCCTGCCGCAGGCGCGATGGCAAGGAGGAGAAAAAGTGTTTCATGCGGGCGTCAAAAATCCGAGGAGTGAAATGCAGCCAATTTCCGACCACCGCTTTTCAAGGGTCAGCATTAATAATTTCCTAAAATATATAATCGTAAATATAAGCCAAAGGTATGGCCGCTGGCTAGAAAGCCACCAGCCGGCCTGCCTCAACTGCGCCCGGCACGACGTACTGCTTGGTTTTGCGGACCTCCTAAACAGCTTCGATAAACCGATGCCAGCAGGGGGCAGCAAAAGGATATTTTTATTTCTGCATAATAAGCTTAGCCAGTTCTGCGTTGGGTATGGGTAAATTCTTTTCACCAACCATTTAACCCCCTTTTTACCATGAACCCCGATTATTCCTTGCTCACTATCTGGGCCGAGTGCGACGCCGCCAAGACGGACGTTGAATTTGAGTTGAAGACCTTCAGCTACCGCGATACCGGCCTCGACCTGGCCGGCGAGCGCGCCACCCGCAGCCAGGCCAGCGGCGCGGCCGCCCTGGTCAAAAAAGACGGCGACATTCTCACGGCCCAGGGGCAGGCCGCCCTGCCCGGCCTCACGGCCCAGCAAAAGCAGGATGCCGACGATGCCGTGGAGCTGCTGCAAGCCGAGCGTAAAAAAATCATGAAGGCCAACCGTACCACCGCCGGCACTGCCCGCTTCCTGGGCACCGTCGATGCCGCCCAGGTGCAGGGCCAGGTCGACGTGCTCACGGCCGCGCTGGCCGGCATTGCCACCCGCCGCGCCCAGCTCACGAGCTAGAGCCCCCGGCAGCAGCCAAAACCAGAAGGCCCCAACGCCAAGCGTTGGGGCCTTTTTTTGCGCTACCGATGGGTCGCCCCGCTGCGGCTGCTCTGTAGCTGGGATTACGAAGTCTGCTCGACTGCCCGCGGCTGCAAGCCCTTATCCACTACCACGGCCAGCAGGGCCCCGGCCACCGGGCCCACCACGTACACCCACCAGTCGGTCCAGACTCCGCTGAGCAGGGCGGGGGCCAGCGAGCGGGCCGGGTTCATGCTCGCCCCGGTGAGTGGGCCGGCCACCAGCGCCTCAAGCCCCACCGTGGCGCTGATGGCCAGCCCCGCCAGCAGGCCCGTTTCCTTCGAGCCGGCAGTGACGCGGAAAATCACCAGCAGCAGCCCGAAGGTGAGGAAGGTTTCGATGCCCAGGGCCGCCAGCGCGCCGTGGGCCGGTAGGGTAGCGCCCAGGCTTGAGCCGGGCGTGGCAATCAGCTTTACCAGGCCGCTGCCCAGGGCCGCGCCCAGCAGCTGCGCCCCGATGTAGGGCAGCACCCGCGCCCCCGCGAAGCGCCGCCTGGCCCAGAAGGCGATGCTCACGGCCGGGTTCAGGTGCGCGCCGCTGGTTTCGCCCAGGCTCTGAATCAGCACAAACACCACCAGCCCGAAGGCCGCCGCCACGCCCCCGTGGCCCAGGGCGTGGGTCTGCTCATCGACCACGGCCGCGCCGGTACCGAAGATGACGAGCAGGGCGGTGCCCAGCAGCTCGGCCAGCAGGCATTGGCGGAGGGTGGTTTTCATGCGGGGGCGTAAGGGTTGAGAAAAAGAACGTCATGCAGAGCGTAGCGA
>JALYUI010000792.1 GCA_030853845.1 Bacteroidota bacterium
CGCTGGGCGGGGCCGGGCGCGGCCCCGTGCTGCTGGCCCTGGCCCTGGTGCCCCTCAACTGGGGCCTGGAGGCCTGGAAGTGGTACCGCCTGGCCCGGCACCTCGAACCCGTCACGTTCGGGCGCAGCTTCCGGGCGGTGCTGGTGGGCCTCACGCTGGGCTTCGCCACGCCCAACCGGGTGGGCGACTACGCCGGTCGCATCATCGAGCTCAAAAGCCGTCGCGTGAGTGCGTTGGGGGCCGTTTTTTTGGGGCGCTACTGCCAGTTGGTGGCCACGGTGCTGGCCGGGCTAGCGGGCCTGCTTTACTTCGTGCTCACGTTTTACCTGGCTGGCTACCCAGCCGCCGGGGCGGGCGTAGTGGCCTCGGCACTGCTACTGAGCGCGGCGCTGCTGCTGCCGCTGTATCGCTCGCGCCTGCTGCTGGCGGTGCTGGGCGTGTGGCGGCCGCTACGGCGTTTCCGGCCGGCGCTGGCCATCATGCCCACCTACCGGGCGCGGGCCATTCATGCAGTGCTGGCCATTTCGGGGCTGCGCTACGCCGTGTTCTGCGCGCAGTTTATGCTGCTGCTGACGGCCTACGGCGTGGGCGGGCCACTGGGGCCGGGCCTGGCCGCCGTGGCCGGCACCTTTCTGCTGAAATCGTTGGTGCCCTCGCTCAACGCCCTGGCCGACGTGGGGGTGCGGGAGCTGTCGGCCACCCACCTGTTTGGCTTGCTGGGGCAGCCGGCCCTGCCAGTACTTTCGGCCAGCCTCAGCCTGTGGGTTATCAATATCGCGCTGCCCAGCGCGGCGGGCCTGCTGCTGGTGCCGGGCCTGCGCGTGCTGCGCGAAAAGCGGGCCGGCAAATGATGGCCGTTGCGGGAGTCGCGCTGTTGGCGCTGCCGGCGCTGTATGCGGGGCTGATGGGCTGGCTGCGTGGCGGGATTAACGCTGCACTTAATGAAGAATTAAGAAGGAAGAATGAGGAATTGGATACGACTGGGAATTCCTCATTCCTCATTCCCCATTCCTCATTAAGCGAAGCGCCACCGACTTTTTCCGTCCTTATCGCCGCCCGCAACGAGGCTGCAGCGCTGCCCCAGCTCCTGCGCGACCTCGCCGCCCAGACCCTGCCGGCCGCTCAGTTCGAAGTCCTCATCGCCGACGACCATTCCACCGATGCCACCACATCGCTTGTAGCGGCTGCCGCGCTGGAAATGCCATTTTGCTTGCGCCTGGTGCACCTGGCGGCCGATTGCACCGGTAAAAAAGCGGGCCTGCACGCCGCCTTGCAGCAGGCCCGCGCTCCCTGGCTGGTGTGCACCGATGCCGACTGCCGCCCCGGCCCCGGCTGGCTGGCTGCCTACGCGGGCCTGCTGGCGCGGCAGCCAGCCAGCAACTTCATCAGCGGACCCGTCCTGCTCACGGGGCCGGCCAATGGGTTCACCACGCTCATGGGGCTGGAATTTGCCGGTTTGGTAGGGGTGGGGGCGGCCTGCCTGGCCCGGCAACAGCCCACCATGTGCAACGGGGCCAGCCTGGCCTACCGCCGCACGACCTTTGAGGCAGTGGGCGGCTTTGCCGATAATGCCCATCTGGCCAGCGGCGACGACGAGTTTTTGCTCCATAAAATCCACGCGGCCTTTCCCGGTACGGCGCATTTCCTGGCCGATGCGACGGCTATTGTGCGCACGGCCGCGCCACCTACGCTGCGGGCGCTACTGCGGCAGCGAGTACGCTGGGCCAGCAAGTGGCGGCACTACCAAAGCGCCACGTCGCGCCGGCTGGCCCTGCTGGTGCTGGGGGCCAATGTGGCGCTGGCCGCCGGGGCGCTGGCGCTGCTGTGCTGGCCCACCCTGTGGCCCTGGGTACTGGTCGCCTGGGTGCTCAAGCTGGGCGGCGATGTCTGGCTGCTAAGCCCGGTGCTGCGGTTTTTCGGGCGTCGAAAGTGGCTGTGGGGCCTGCTGCCGCTACAGCTGCTGTATGCGCCGTATGCGCTGGCGGTAGGGCTGGCCGGGTGGCGCGGCGGCTACGAGTGGAAGGGGCGGGCGGTGCGCTGAAGCGTTGCCGGGCTTAGCAGATGTGGGCCGTACCGGCTAGCCAGCCAGCCAGCCAGCCAGCCAGCCAGCCAGCCAGCGAGTAGATTCCTGATTCCCAGCAGGCTGGCATTCAGTGCCGGGGCGTAGAGCAACACCAGAAAGTCGGGGAGAATGACTCAGCGCGAAGGCAGGTAATCGGAACCGGTAGGTACCAACAGCAGCGGCGAAATAAACTCGAATAATAGGGCGGCCGTCACGCCGGCCGTGATTAGGCGGCTCCGGCGCAGGACCGGCCACCAGAACAGCTGCGGCAGCAATGCTTGGCTCACGAAGTTAGACGCCCGCCCCCGGCTTACATTTGCCCCATACCTCCGCCTGCCCGATTCTCCCGCCGTGACTGACCCCGAATTCGACCTGCTCGACGAGCTTTATTTCGTCACCCCGTTTCGCACGCTGCTCCAGAAAACCGGCCTGCCCGCGCCCGAGCT
>JALYUI010000393.1 GCA_030853845.1 Bacteroidota bacterium
GGCCCGGCCCCGCCCGCGTGCTGCACCAGCCCAGCGCCGAGGCCCTGTTGGCGGCCCAGGCCGATGTGGCGCAGGCCCGCGAGGCAGCCACCCTTGCCGCCGGCCGCCGCAGTCGCCACCCCCAACCGCTCAACTACTAAGGCCAGCTGTATTTTTAGGGCATGAACGATGCTACCGCTTACCTCGCTTCGCCCCTGGGCCTGCTGGCCCTCACCGGCACCGAGGCGGGTCTGAGCGCCGTGAGCTTCTTCGGCACCGAGGGCTGCGCGCCGACCGAGCCGGCCGCCATAGCCGCCTGCCTGCGCCCGGCCCACGCGCAGCTGGCTGCCTACTTCGGCCGCGAGCTGCGCGCGTTCGACCTTGCTTACGCGCCCACTTTCGGCACCGATTTCCAGCGGCAGGTGTGGCAGGCCCTGGGCAGCATTGCCTTCGGCCGCACGGCCTCTTACCTCGACATGGCCAAGCTGTTGAATAACCCCAAATCGGTGCGGGCCGTGGGCGCGGCCAATGGCCAGAACCCGCTGGCCATCGTGTGGCCCTGCCATCGCATCGTGGGGGCCGACGGCAGCCTGACGGGCTACGCCGGCGGCCTGCATCGCAAAAAGTGGCTGCTGGATTTCGAGCAGCCCACGCGCCAGGGCGGGTTGTTTGGCTGAGCTGGCGGCATCCGGGGTGCCCCCTAGCGTAAGGACCGCAGGGTCACAGCGTCTTTATTATGTGCTGAAAAGCTCCATTTCACCAACTCCTTTGCCATGTTCAGCGCCCTGTATTCCGACTCTGTTACCCTGCACCTCATCAACGAAGACAATTTGGCCGAAGTAGCCGGCCTGTTTCAGGGCCACCCCGATTCGCGGGAAATGCTAGCGGAAATGTTTCGCAACTACCTGCCGCGCTACGAGCAAGGCCGGCGCACCAACTTCGGTTTCTACTCGCTGCTCGATGGAAAGCTGGCTGGCATGACGGCCCTGGCGGTGGATAGCTGGGACGAGAAATACGCCTCCATCGGCTCCGACGTGTTCCTGCACATGCGCGGCCGGGGCGTGACACCGCGCAGCAAGCCCCATCTGTTTTACCTGGCCTTCGAAATCCTGGGCCTCAACCGCGTGGCCACGGGCTGCCGGGTGTCGAATCTGTCATCGAAGCGCTCCATCGAAAAGACCATTGGCTTTCAGTTTGAGGGCGTGATGCGGGAGTCGGGCGTGAACGACGCGGGCGAATTCGAGGATGAGTTGCTCTACGCCATTCTGCGCCGCGACTGGGAGCAGATATACGACAAGGCGCGGGTGCGGGTGCTGCCGGCCTGAGCCAGAAGCTGCAAGCGATTCAGGTGCCCTTATGCGCCCACCAGCTTCAGCAGGCCCTGGTAGATAATATTGTGCTGCCAGTACAGCTGCAACATCATCGGAACGTGGTGCTTGCCGGGAATAACGGTGTACGGCGGGGCCTGCCCGGTGGCTTTCAGCCGGTCGCGGAAACGGGCCGAGCTGCTGCTGATGCCGGGGTAGGTTTCGCCGCCGATGTAGAAGATAAACGGCGGCAGATTGGGCTTAATCTGGTAGATGGGCGACACTGATTTCCACACCGCCGGGTCGTTGGTGAAGGGGATTTTATACTTCTCGTCGCCTTCGTACTTCGATTCCTTGAGGTAAGTATACATGTCGAGGCCGGCCGGGTCGTCCATAATGGCCCCGCGCACGGGGTTTTGGGGCAGGCCGTGGCGAGCCAGCAGGGCATCGTCGGTGGCGAGCAGGGCGGCCAGGCCGCCGCCGGCCGAGTGGCCCATCACGAACACGCGGTTCGGGTCGCCGGCGTATTCTTTGATGTGGGCCACCGTCCAGGCCAGAGCGCGGGCGCAGTCGGCAGCCTGCTCGGGCACGTGCACGGCAGGCGAGAGGCGGTAGCTGATGACGACGGCCACCACGCCCTGCTTGGCCAGCCGGCGGCCAATGAAGCTGTAGAAATTCTTGCTGCCGCTGTTCCAGTTGCCTCCGTGGATGAACAGCACCACCGGGTAGCCCGCCGCGTTGGGGGCCGCTTTTTTGGGCGAGTACACGTCGAGCAGGTGGCGCTCCTTGTCGAAATCGGGGGCCGAGGCGGCCACGTAGGCCACATCTTTGGTGCGGTGGCTGGGGTAGGCCGCCACGTATTCGGTGGCCAGCAGCACCACCACGGCGGCCAGCAGTAACACAACCGGAGTCAGCAACAGGAAACGACGCATAAGCAAAAAGAGCAGGAGAAACAACTGCCGATACCCGGCGGCGTAGTCTCACCTACGCCGCGCAGCCACCCGCAGTTTGCCGCGCCGCCCACGCCGGCTGCCCGGGGCTTGGCAGCTACGGCTTTATCTTTGCCCGAACCGGACCGGGCCGGCTATTTTGCCCGGCCGGTTTCCCTGGTTCCTGATTTCTATTATCGTGTCGATTTCCGCTTCGCTTAAAACCCTTTCGCCGGCCCTGGCCGCCGCCCTGCTCCTGCTGAGCCTACTGGGAACCGCGCCCGCCCACGCTCAGCACGCCCAGGCGGCCAACCCCGATGGCAGCCTGGCCGCCAGCACCGCGCCCATGCGTCCGCTGCGCCTGCAACCCCTGTTCGGCAACCTCACGGTGGCCCAGGCCACCCAGCTGCTGGGCGAGAAACAGCTTCAGGCCATTGCGGCCAGCTTCGCCTCCACGGCCGAGGCCAGCACCTTTTTCGCCAACAAAGGCTACGAGTACCTGGCCGAAAACCAGCCCGACACCGCTACCTACCGCTTCAACCTGGCCTGGCTGCTCAACCCCCGGAACGCCGACGCCTACCGGGGCCTGGGCATTATTGCCAGCGCCCAGCCTACCCCCGATGCGGCCATTGCCCTGCTCACCAACGCCCTGCCCCTGGCCCCCACCAACAGCGCGCTGCTGAGCGACCTGGGCACCAGCTACCTTATTCGCTACGGCCAGCAAACCAAAAAAAAGAAGAAAGACCTCGCCCTGGCCTTCGACCTGCTTGAGCGCGCTACCACGCTCGACGCCGCCAACGGCGGGGCCTGGCAGCAGCTGGCCCGCGCCCTCTACTACCAGGAAAAATATGCCGAAGCCTGGGCCGCCGTGCACAAAGGCCAGGCCGCCGACCTGACCAGCCTCGACTTCAGCCTGATTAACGACCTGCTCGCCAAGCTGCCCGACCCCCAGGGCACGATTAGGTAGCGCAGCTCCTTGAATTGACAGAATTTTTTGCAGCCGAAGCCGTTGGGCTATCCCGCTCTCCTCCTAAGCCGGCTCAGGAGGAGAGCCGAGTCCCAAACCACGCTCCCAAACAGCTTCAATTACCCTAGCATTACCCATGCACTTTCCAAGCTTTGTTTCAGCAGTAGCCCTGGCGGCTACGGCCCTGGCCGCCCGGCCGGCCGCCGCCCAGCACCAGCGGCAGACGCGCCACTACGACCACCAGGGCCGCCCCTACTACGCCGGGCCGCTGCACATCACACTGGCTGGCGGCAGCGCCCTCTACGACGGCGACCTCGGCAATAGCCCCGCCAACAACTTTTTCGGGCTGGCCGGCAGCCTGGGGGTGCTTTATCGTCTTACGCCGCACCTGCACCTGGGCAGCGAGCTCAGCTATGTGCCGCTCGGCGCGCGCGACCAGCTCAGGGAGCGCGGGCTGGCCTTCACCAGCACCAACGGGTTGGGCACGGTCTTCTTCCGCTACGATTTGCTGGCCGATGGGTCGGTTTTTGCCGCTTCCAACGCCGAGCCGCCCATCTTCCAGGTGTACGTGCAGGGCGGGGCCGGCCTGCTGCTCTACGACCCGCAATCTTACCTGGGCACCGCTCCCGCTACCAGCACCACCAGCTTCTTCGCCCCCGAGCGCAACGACTACCCGGCCCTAGCGGGCGCGTTTCCGGTGGGCGCGGGCTTCAGCGTGCACCTGCTCGACCGCTGGCGCGCCGGTCTCGAAGCCAACTACTACCTCACCACCACCGACCAGCTCGACGACATCAGCAACAAGCGCCTGGGTGGGGCCTCGGCCAGCCGCGACAACTTCGGCACCCTCATGCTTAAGGTCGATTATTCGCTGGAGTAAGGCCGGCGGCTAAACACCTGAAGTGCCGTTTCAAAATCAAAAAAGGCCCGTCAGCAATGCTGACGGGCCTTTTAATTAACCTAAGCTACTTTATCAGCGCTTACTCTTTCGTGAAGCGCTGGGCGAAGGAAGTGGTGCCGTCGCTTACGCGCACCACGTACAGGCCGTTGGCCAGGTTGGCCACGTTCAGCACGCCGCTGCCTTCGTAGCGCGCCGTGCTCACTACCGCGCCGCGCACGTCGAACACCGTCACCGCGACCGGCTCAGCGTTGC
>JALYUI010000804.1 GCA_030853845.1 Bacteroidota bacterium
CGTTGGTGTGCTGGCGATAGCCGCGGCGGTGCAGCGAGTCGCCGGCCGCGTCGAGGCTGAGGATGACTTCGTTCTCCGTCATGCGCAGGTGCAGGCGAATGTCGGGCGTGCGGGTATCCACGCTGGGCCGCTCGCCGGTGCGCGCCCGGAACTGGTCCACGATGGCATCCTTGGTGAGCTGGGCCACGAACAGCGAGTGTTCGAAAGTGGAGCGGTTCACGACGGGCGTGATGGCAAACGTCTGGCCGGGGCCGATGAAATCCTGCCAGTCAATGCGGCTCACTTCGCGGTACAGCGCCTTTTCATCGGCGGCATGGAAGGCAGCAAACGGCCGCAGCAGGCGCATGGCAAGGCGGCTCCAGAGGGCCGTTTCGTAGAGCAGGCGGTGGTCGCCGATAAACTCGACGGCGCGGGAGCCAACGTGGGTGATGTCGGCCCCGAGGGCGTAGAGCTCGTCGGCGAGCAGTTCTTCCAGGCCGAACTGGGTGGTGGCGGTGAGATGCATAGTCCGGTAAAGGTCGGCACGAGCGGGTATCAGGAGAGCGGGTTGGTTGTCACATGACGAATATCGCGCTATTAGTTGCTATATTTACGCAAGTCAACAGCGGCTATCATTCCGATTGGAGTGCTTGCCGCAACTGGCATTTTCGTAAACACTAATGTTAGCAATAACGTGCCGATGGTGGACAAAAACAAACCATAAATGGTTTTTGAAACTGTTGAAATTAGTATTTGGTAATTATTTCAAAATAAATAAAACTTGACAAAACAATCCATTCACAGTAAGAGTTAATTTTCACTAAAATTTAAAAGATAAAAAACCATTATGAAAAAAATTATTTCTTTCCTAGCTTTAGTTCTTTTAATAATTGCGTGCAAAAAGGACGCGACACCAGCCCCTCAACCGGCAGGCAATCAATTCTCAATTAGCTATAATGGCAATGGAAATACAGGAGGCTCAGTACCCGTCGACGGAAATGCATATAACAATGGTGTTTCTGCAATTATTCTTGGAAACTCTGGCAACCTTATAAAAACCAGTTCTTCTTTTGCCGGGTGGAACACGGCAGCCGACGGTAGCGGCACAGATTATTTTCCACCATCATCAATCATTATCAATAATTCAAACGTTACTTTATATGCCAAATGGATAGCAGGTACGTTTTACACGGTTACATACGATGGTAACGGAAATACGGCAGGGAGTGCTCCAGTTGACAATACAGCATACGCAACTGCCGCACAAGTTACGGTTAAGAATAATACTGGTGGCCTGAATAAGAACGGGTATTCTTTTATTAACTGGAACACATCGCCGAGTGGGAATAGTCAATCGTATTCACCCGGTAGCTCATTAAGCATATTTAATAATATTACTTTATATGCGATTTACAATACACCAAGCACTAGTGGAAGTTATTTTGGATTCAATGCAAGTGGGCAGCTTAAGTCCAAAGCATCTTTAACCTCTTCGTGGGCTTCAGAAGACCTGAACAATACCTTTGGTTCTTCTAGTGTGGTGGCGGTTGCCTGGAATGGCTCCAAGTACATTGGCTTTAATGCAAGCGGTCAGATAAAAAGCAAATCTTCACTGACTGCCTCGTGGGTTTCAGAAGACCTGAACAATACCTTTGGTTCTTCTAGTGTGGTGGCGGTTGTCTACAAATAATTAAAATGACATTAATGCCAAAAAGTATTTCAGAACGCTTTGATTCCGTATTTTATAAATAACAGTAGCTCTCTACAGTCGGGAGAAGATACTGAATAATGGGCTTTTGCGCAAAGGTTGGGCTAACGTTTTTCAAATGCCCCACCATTGCCAAGCCGTGAACCGTTGACTTCCTATCCTCTCCCATCAAGCCGGCCCCATGTGGCCGGCTTTTTTGTACCTTCCGCCGCGTATGGCTATTTCTGTTTCTACGGCGGCTTCCACGGCCGCGCCCGCTCGCTCCTACGCCGGCCCCATGGTGCTGATGACCACCCTGTTCTTCCTGTTCGGGGCCGTCACCAATTTCAATGATGTGCTAATGCCCTACCTCAAGGACGTGTGCCAGCTCACCGATTTCCAGTCCACAGCCGTGCAGTCGGCTTTTTTCGGGGCCTACTTTCTGATGTCGCTGCCCGCCGGCTGGGTGCTGAAGAAGCTGGGCTACCAGCGTGGCATCGTGGTGGGCCTGCTGGTGATGGCGAGCGGCGCACTGCTGTTCATCCCGGCGGCCGACTCGCGGGCGTTTGCACTGTTTCTCACGGCGCTGGCCACGCTGGGGGCCGGCATTACGCTGCTACAAGTGGCGGCCAACCCCTACGTGAGCATTCTGGGGCCGGCGCGGGGCGCGGCGGCGCGGGTGAGCGTGGTGGGAGTGGCCAACAACTTCGGCGGGGCCTTGTCGCCGCTGGTGGGCGGGCTGGTGCTGTTCGGGGGCTCGGTGGCCCTCAAGGCGCGGTTGGCAGCTCTGCCGCTGGCCGAGCGACTGGCCGAAGAATCGCAGCTGGTGAAAGGTCCTTACATCGGGCTGGCCGTTTTTCTGGTGCTGCTGGCGGCGCTGTTCTTCCTTCTGGTGAAGCTGCCCGACATCGAAGGCATTCCGGAAGAAGCCACCGAGGAGGCGCGGCCAATGGCCGCGGGCCGCACTTCGGCGCTGGCATTTCCGCACCTTGTGCTGGGCATCGTGGCCATTTTCGTGTACGTGGGAGTGGAGGTCGGGCTGGGCTCTTTCCTGATTCGCTACGGCGAGTCGCAGGGCATCCGGCAGCTTTCAGCCTTTACCCAGAGCCTGGTGCAGGGGCTGAACGTGGCGACTAACTACGCCCTGGTGTTGTTTGGCAAGGAGCCATCGGCTATTGACACGACGGTAGGCTTCACCAAAGCCGTGGGCGCGGTGCTGGTGGCGTCGTATTGGTTCGGCTCGCTGGTGGGGCGGCTGCTGGGCATTCCGCTGCTGTTGCGCTTGCCCAACCGGGCAATGCTGGTGGCGGTTTGCGCGGCCGGTACCGCATTGGTGGGGGCGAGCATTCTCAACACCGGCGAAACAGCGCTGTGGCTCATCGTGCTCTGCGGTTTGATGAACTCGATTATGTGGCCCGTTATTTTCCCACTGGCCATTACCGGGCTCGGGCCGTTCACCAAGCAGGGCTCCTCTTACTTGATTATGGCCATCGTGGGCGGGGCGCTTATTCCGCCGCTCATGGGCTGGCTGGCTACCCACGGGGGCGGGCTGCGGGTGGCTTTCGTGGTGCCGGCCCTTTGCTATCTTTATCTGCTGTTTTATGCCTTAAGCGGTTACCGCGTCCGTTAAAGGCCGAATTGCCCAACTCCCCATTATACCGGCAACTTACTCCCATGAAAAAAAACCTGTTCGCCCCCGCGCTCCTCGTGCTGGCCCTGCTGCTGGGTACCGTCGGCTGCAAGAAAATCCTCAACCTGCTCACGTTTCAAATCAACGACTCCAGCACGTTTCAGCTGCCGGCTACCGGGCCGTTGCCGGGCGGTGCCACCGGGCCGGTTATTACCCTGCCCGGGGTCACGGTGAATTCCACGGCCAACAGCACTTACCAGAACAATAATACGGCCGCCGACTACGTGCAGGACGTAACCCTCGACCGCCTGGCCCTCACCATCACCGACCCTGTCGGGCAGAATTTCGACTTCGTGAAGAGCATTAGTATCTCGATTGCCTCCGATGCGGCTGGCACAAACAAGGTGCTGCTGGCCTCCCTCAACCCCGTGCCTATGGGCCAAACCACCATCGAGCTCAAGCCCGCCGACCAGAAGCTGGACGTGTTTCTGCGCGGTGGCACCTACACCCTTTTCACCACCGTGGAGATGACGCAGCTGGGCCTGCGCCAGGCCACCACCGTGCGCGCCGACTCGCGCTTCAACGTGAAGGCTAACCCGAAGTAACGATGTGGCGTGGGCTCTGCCGAAGTCCGCGCGTGGGCGGAGATTGCCCGATAACTACCCAGGTGGACCACGCGCGGACTTGCAGAGCCCACGCTACATCGTCCGTTACCTTTACGGGCATGATGCCGCTGCTCGAAGAAAACGTTTCCCTCCGCCCCTACAACACTTTTGGCCTCGATGCGCAGGCCCGCTACTTCGCCCGCTTCGCCTCGGCCGATGAGCTGCGGCAGCTGCTGAAGCTGCCAAAGGTGCAAGCGGCCGACAAGCTAATTCTGGGGGGGGGCTCCAACTTGCTGCTCACCCAGGATTTCAACGGGGTAGTGCTCCGCAATGAAATTCGCGGGCTGGAAATCCTGCGCGAAAACAGCGACGACCAGACGGCTTTGGTGCGGGCCGGGGCGGGCGAAAGCTGGCACGGCCTCGTCGAGTACAGCCTCGACCAGGGCCTGAGCGGCATCGAGAACCTGTCGCTGATTCCGGGCACGGTGGGGGCTGCGCCGCTGCAAAACATCGGGGCCTACGGGGCCGAGCTGCGCGACACTTTCGACCACCTGGAAGCCGTGGAAATGGCCACCGGCGCAGGCCGGGTGTTCACGGCCGGCGAGTGCGGATTTGGCTACCGTGAGAGCGTGTTCAAGCACGGGCTCAGGGGGCAATTTGTGGTCACGGCCGTGGTGCTGCGCCTGCACCGGCAGGCCCGCCCCAACGTACGCTACGGGGCCATCAGCGAAACCCTGGCTGAACTGGGCATCGAAGGCGAGCCCACGCCGCAGGAGGTGAGTCGGGCCGTGGTGCACATCCGACGCTCGAAGCTGCCCGACCCGGCCGAAATCGGCAATGCGGGCTCATTCTTCAAGAACCCCGAAATATCGCAGGCCGCCTTCGACCGCCTTAAAGCGCAATACCCCGACCTGCCCGGCTACCCCCTGCCCGGCGGCGTGAAAGTACCCGCCGGCTGGCTCATTGAGCGGGCCGGCTGGAAGGGCTTACGCCGTGGCCCCGGGGCCGGCACTCACGGCGTGCACGCCCGCCAGGCCCTCGTACTGGTGAACCTCGGCGGCGCTACCGGCAGCGATATCAGAGCCCTGGCCGAGGAGATAATCGCAGCCGTCAGGCAGCAGTTTGCCATCGAGCTACACCCGGAAGTTAACATTTTATAAAGATTACAAAGAACGAAATCAAGTCATAATTTTATTGAGGAAATAGCGCAAAATGAATAATTTTTGCTGAACTTTGCCAGTGTTCCCTTTTTGGGTATCTGTTTATTTTCCAATTCCTCCGAGTATGACTGCATTGCTTCTCCTCGCTGGCCTGTTTGCCGGTAACGCGACTCTTACGTCCCCGCCCCCCGGGCCGGGTGCTCCTCCCGTGCTCACGGTTAAAGCCGCCCGCGCGCAGGCTCCGGGTAGCACCGTCACGGTTCGCGCCGTCGTTATCAACGGGGCCGAAATGGGGAACCTCCGCTACGTGCAGGATGCCGATGCCGGCCTGGCCCTATACGCGCAGCCCAACAAGCTGCCGGGTTTTGGCGAGCTGCGCGCCGGCGACAGCATTCAGGTAACCGGCCAGCTGAAAGTGTATAACGGCCTGATGGAGATGGACCCCATTATGTCCTTCCATAAGCTGGCGGGCGGCGTCCGCCTGCACATGCTGCAAGTGCCCGCCGAGCGGGCCGCCGAGGCTTTTACTGAAGCCAACGAAGGCCGCCTGCTGGAAATTAAGGGCGTGACGCACCTCACTACTACTACCGGCGCAACGGCTACCTCATTTTCCGGCAACACCAACTATCTGATTGACGGCCTGCCGGGCACCCTGGTACGCATTTCCTCGACCAGCACCGGCCCGGACGGGCTGGTGGACTCCGGCCCGCCTTCCGAAGAAGCGTTCGACGTGCGCGGCATCATGAGCCAGCACGCGCCCGGCGGCACCGGTGGCTACCAGCTTATGCCCCGCCTCAATGCCGACATGGTGCGCGGGGGCGGCCTGCCTCGTCTCACCGAAGAGCCCGTGCCCGTGAACGTGACGACTACCGGCTTCACGATAGTGTTTTCGACCCTGAACCCCGGCGACACCCGCGTGCGCTACGGCCTCGATGCCAAGGAGATGAAAGACAGCCAGGTGGACGAAAACCTGACGACCCGCCACAGCCTGTCCCTGGCCAACCTCATTCCGGGCACCACCTACTATGTGGAGGTGAGCTCGCGCAACGCGTCCGGTACCGAAATCGCCCCGCCCGTACCCTTCATCACGGCCAACGGCCGGCGCGGCCGCAACGGCAAAAACTAGCCCTGGCCAAGGCAGGCC
>JALYUI010000019.1 GCA_030853845.1 Bacteroidota bacterium
CGCAGGCCCTGCTCCGCCGCGCGGGCCAGCAGGGCCAGGGCCGCCTGGGCGGTGACGTTCAAACTATCAGCGGTTATCGTCCAGACCGGCGCGCAAGCCCCGCCATAAAAAGCACGCACCGCGTCGCCGGCCTGCAGCCCCCGCCGGGAATCGGCCGCGACTGAATGGCCCGCTGGCACTGTATCGAGTAGCGCGCGAATGAGGGACGCCACCGGAGCTGGAGGCCGCGCCGCCGCCGGGGACAGCGCCGCCGCCTCGGCAATCGGTGGGCGGGTCGAGGGCGTGGCCCCGCAGCCGCTGGCGGCCAGGGCCAGCAGCAGACGAGCGCAGCCCAGGGGAAAGCCAGCTACCATAATCGAGCGGATTAAAACAGATGAAGTAGCCGGTGAATTGGTGGTCAACCCCCGGGTTTTATTCCAGATAATGATGCCGAAGCCGATTTAGCTGCGCATCCAGCTCGTACACCAGGGGCACGCCGGTGGGAATGTCCAGGGCCGTCACTTCCGCGTCGGTCAGGTGGTCGATGTACTGCACCAGCGCCCGCAGGCTATTGCCGTGGGCGCATACAATTACGCGGCGCTCGTGGTGCAACGCGCCCATGATGCGCTCCAACCAGAAGGGCAGCACGCGCGCCATCGTCTCGCGCAGGTTTTCGGTCAGCGGCAGCTCCCGGTGGGTGAGGCCGGCGTAGCGGGCATCGTGGCCGGGAAAGCGGGGGTCATCGGCTGTTAGCGCGGGCGGATGCTCCTGCGGGTCACGCCGCCACTTTTGCACTTGTGGCTCTCCGTAGGTGGCCACCGTCTCGGCCTTGTTCAGGCCCTGGAGGGCACCGTAAAACCGCTCGTTCAACCGCCACGATTTCTCCACCGGAATCCAGAGCAAATCCATTTCTTCCAGCACCAGGTCCAGCGTTTTGATGGCTCGCTTCAGCACCGAAGTAAAACCCACGTCAAACGCGAAGCCGTGCTGGCGCAGAAGTTGGCCCGCGTGCACGGCCTGCCGGACGCCTTCGGCCGTTAGGTCCACATCGGTCCAGCCCGTGAAGCGGTTTTCCAGGTTCCACAGGCTTTCGCCGTGGCGCAGCAGCACGAGTTGTCGCATTCGATAAGGGGTGAGAAATAGTGCGGGGCTGCAAACCTACGGCAACCGCACCGGGCGGAATGATTGCCTTCCACTCCGCAAGGTTCAGGAAAGCCGACCATCAAAAACATGACATAAATCAGCACTGCGCACGATTTTCAGCAGGGTGCCCTGCCGATTAGAGCCAGAACTTGCCCCCAATTTCAGGTGGCATCTGATAGGGTATCTGCCAGTATTCAGAAGACTGTTTTGCGCCTGCCGACCTGATTTCAAATGACTTGCCGGCTACCTATCGTTTTGTTTGTTCACTTTAGCGCCTTGTCCCATGCCCTTTGTTTCTTTCGGCAACGAGAAAAATGCTCCCCACCTCAACGTGGAGCACATCGTGTGTATAGTCCCAGTGTGAGGTGGGTCGGGTCACGGGTAAAGATAGTGGGGTTCTTTTGCCATTGAGCACAGACAAATTCGTGCGGTGTCAGCCCGCGCAAGGTCTTCAAGCGCTTAGCGTGGTTATAGGCTAGTAGAAAGGCTTGCAGGTGCTCGTTGAGTTCTTCCGTGGTCTGGTAGTGGAAGCGCTTGACAGTTGCTTCCTTGATGGTGCGGTTTATGCGCTCGACCTGGCCGTTGGTCCAGGGGTGGGCCGGCTTTGTCAACCGGTGCTCCACGCCGTATTCGCGGCAAATGCGGTCAAAACTGTGCCCACCCGGTAGGAATTGGTGTATCTGCGGCGTGAATTGTACCCCGTTGTCGGTCAGCACAGTGTGTACTTTATACGGCAATTTATCGAGTACACGCCGCAGCAATTCGGCCGCGACGACCCGTTTGGTCTGCGGGTGAAGTTCGGCAAATGCCACTTTGCTCGTGCGGTCGATGGCCACGAAGAGGTATTGCTTGCCTTCTTCGGTCTGCACTTCGGCAAAATCGACGTGCACATAACCAAAGTGGTTAATCTTTGAATTTCTTCTTTGGCAGGCTTTGCCCGTCTTCGCTCAGCGGCAAGCGGCTGATACCGTGGCGTTGGAAACAGCGGTGCAAGGCCGAGCGCGAGAGGTGCGAAATCGGCGCTTGCAGTGTGTAGAGGCAGTCATCGAGCGCCAGCAGCGTATGCCGGCGAAAGGCTACGGCGATGGCTTCTTGCTCGGCGCTCAGCACCGTCGAAACCGGTGCTGGGCCCATGCGTGCATCTACGACGCCGGGGCGCTTGCGACACTTGGCTACGGTTTTCGGATTGATATTGTAACGGCTGGCTAAGCTTTGTAGGCTTTCCTGGCTGTGTTGGATAGCGCGCCGTATTGCCTGAGTTGTGCGGGCGCTGCCGTGGAGTACTTGTCCCATAGGTCTGTGCGAAATTCCCGCCCGGAAAATACGCCATCACACTTTGGGACTATACACCTGGCAGGAAGGGCATCGTTTGTAATCCGTAGGGGAATTGCACGCCCATGTTAAAAACCATTCGGGCTCCCTCACTGGTCCCCCAGAAAAGCAAAAGGCCCTTCCTGATATCAGGAAGGGCCTTTCTTGTGGTCATGTAAGGAGTCGAACCTTAAACCTTCTGATTCGTAGTCAGATGCTCTATCCAATTGAGCTACACAACCATTTTCCCGGTTGGGACTGCAAAGGTAGGATGAAAAAAACCGGCTTTGCAAACCCAGGACTCAATTTTTTGTTGGCCATTGGCCACCGTTGGGGCAACATCTTCATTTTCAGGGAGGGATTTTCTACCCGGTCGGTGGGGTGTTGCGGCGTAACACGCGGTGCAGGGCCTGGTTGAAGACAAAATAGAGCCCGAACAGTGAGGCCGCCACCAGCCCCACCAGCACCAGCTTGCTTAGGGTGCCCCCGTCGGGGTCGCGCAGCAGGGCCAGCACGTCGGAAGCTTCGGTGCCCAGCCAGTAGAAGAACAGGCTGCGCGGCAGCATGCCCAGCACCGAGGCCAGCAGAAACCGCTTGCGCGGCACGCCCACAATGGCCAGCACAAACGTCATGAGCGCAAACGGCAGCACCGGCGAGAGGCGGGTGAGCAGGATGAGCTGCCAGCTCTGGTTCTGCAATTCGCCCAGCACGGCCTCGGCCTTGGGAAAGAGGTGCAGGAAGTGGCGCAGCTTGCCGTGGTCGAGGCGCAGGGCCAGCTCGTAGCCGATGGCGGCGGCCAGCGCGTAGGCCAGCACCATGCCCGGCAGCCCGGCCCAGCCGAAGTAGTAGCCCGTCACGATGGCCACAAACGTGGTGGGCGTGAGGGCAAAGGCCATCGTGAAGGCAATAACCACGAAATAGAGCAGCACCTGCCCGGCGCTGAGGTGGTGCAGCAGCTCCTGCTTCTCATACAGCAGCCCCAGCAGCGAGGCCGAGCCCAGCAGCGGCACAGCCACCAGCAGAAACATGGTGAGCAGGGTGGAGAAGTTCTTCTGAAAAAGCTCGCGCAGGACTCGAAACATAAAAAAGCAGGGCCAAGCCCCGCCATGCGGCGGCGGGGTTTGGCCCTGCAAGTACGTAGAAATCCGGCGCGGTACCGAAAAGCGCTAGGCCTCGGGCATCGCGTCGAGGGGCTCGTCGGCGGGGGGCGGGCCGGCGGGGGCCAGCTCGGGAGCCGTGCCCTTGCCCGTGAAGAAGCGTTTGACGGCCGCCCACACGCCGCTCAGAGCCAGCAGGCCCAGCTTCCAGAACTTGAGAATGACGGCAAACAGGCCAATTTTGGCCAGCACCTTGCCCGCAATGAGTCCGCCGATGCCGTAGGCGGCCACCTGGTCGAGGCCGGGGTTGAAGTCGGCGTACTGCTCGCCCTTGGCGAAGCTCACGGCGCTGAGCAGCCCCGGAATGCTGGCCTTGATGTCGGCCAGCTGCTGCTGCGAGCCGACCGCGTTCAGAATGAGTACGCCCTTGCGGCCCAGCACGCGCACATTGTAGTTGAGGGTGTTGTCGGGGCTGTCGCCAAAGTGCAGGGTTTTAGCCCAGTGCAGGGTGTGGGCGGCCTTGTCGTAGTAGGGCGGGGAGGCCCAGCCCTCCAGCGAAACGGCCGAGTAGCCGGCGGCGGTGCGCTCCTTGTTGGCCTCCACCAGGTCGGAGCGCATCTCCTTCAGCAGGTCGTCGTAGTTGATGTCGTCGGCATCGTCGTCCTTCACGTGGCCCGAGGGGTCGTACTCGATAACGTAAGCCCAGGCGGCATCGTCGAGCGGGTTGAGGTTGGCCGGGAAGAGCATGCCCAGCGAGGTACCGTCGGGGTTGTGCCAGTAGCGGGTGAGCACGGTGCGGCTCTGGGCCGAGTCGAGGTAGCGCATGCCGCGCGGCACTTCGAGCTCACTGATGCCGCCGGGCAGCGTCACGTGGCCCTGCTGGTAGTGCAGGGCGTGGTGCAGCGAGTCGATGACGAAGCTGCGGCGGGCGGCCGAGTCGGCGGCCGTGAGCAGGGGCTTGGGGGCGGCCTGGGCCGGCAGGTGCAGCACCAGGGTAGCCAGCGCGAGTAGGAGTTTCTTCATAAAAAAGGAAGGGAAACCGGGTAGGGGATAAATGATTGAGAAAAAAGACGCGGCAAGATACCCCGCCGGCCCGGCTTCCGCTGCTGCTGCTTTTCCGATTATTCCCCGACCTTTGCCGGCCGGCCCGCGCGGCCGCTTCACCCCCAATCTTCCCCCATGAAATTCGCCACCAAAGCCATTCACGCCGGCGTGCACCCCGACCCCGCCACCGGGGCCATCATGACGCCCATCTACCAGACTTCGACCTACGTGCAGTCCTCGCCCGGCAAGAACATGGGCTTCGAGTATTCGCGCACCCACAACCCCACCCGCTCGCAGCTGCAGGCCGCCGTGGCCGCGCTCGACAACGGCAAGCACGGCATCGCCTTCGCCTCGGGCATGGCCGCCATCGACTGCGTGATGAAGCTGCTGAAGCCCGGCGACGAAGTCATCTCGACCAACGACCTCTACGGCGGCAGCTACCGCCTCTTCACCAAAGTGTACGAGCCGTACGGCATCAAATTTCACTTTGTGCCCATGCACGACATGGAAGCGGTGAAGGCCGTGGTGAGCGAGAAAACCAAGCTCATCTGGGTGGAAACGCCTACGAACCCGCTGCTCAACATCATCGACATCGCGGCTGCGGCGGCCGTGGCCAAAGAGTGCGGTGCGCTGCTGGCCGTCGACAATACCTTCAGCACGCCCTACTTGCAAACCCCGATGGATTTGGGCGCGGATATCGTGATGTACTCCCTGACGAAGTACATGGCCGGCCACTCCGATACCGTGATGGGCGCGCTGGTGGTGAACGACGACGAGCTGCACGAGCGACTGAGCTTTTACCAGAACGCCTGCGGCGGCACGCCCGGCCCGCAGGACTGCTTCCTGGTGCTGCGCGGCCTCAAAACCCTGCACATCCGCATGCAGCGGCACTGCGAAAACGGCCGCGCCGTGGCCGAGTACCTGCGCCAGCACCCCAAAGTGGAGAAGGTGTACTGGCCCGGCTTCGAAAACCACCCCAACCACGCCGTGGCCGCCAGGCAAATGCGCGATTTCGGCGGCATGATTTCCTTCGTGCTGAAGGGTGACAAGCAGGAAGACGCCATCGCCGTGCTGGAGAAATTCCAGTACTTCACCCTGGCCGAAAGCCTGGGCGGCGTCGAAAGCCTGAGCGGCCATCCGGCCACCATGACGCACGCCAGCATCCCGGCCGAGCAGCGCCGCAAGTCGGGCCTCAGCGACTCGCTTATCCGCCTGAGTGTGGGCATCGAGGATGCCGAGGACCTGATTGCCGACCTGGCCCAGGCCATCGGGTAAAGGGCTATTAAAAAAGGAATCGGGCATCACAGATTAACTTCTGTGATGCCCGATT
>JALYUI010000045.1 GCA_030853845.1 Bacteroidota bacterium
CAGCAGGGCCAGGCGCACCCGCTCGTCGGGGTGCTCCAGCAGGCGGGCGGCGTGGCCGGCCAGGGCGGCGGGCTCGTGGCGGCGCAACCAGGCCACCGCGTTCAGTACCTCGGCCGGCTGGGGACTGAGCAGATGGGCCAGGATAACGTGGCGGGCGGCATCGGGCAGGGCCAGCTCGGCGGTTTCGGCGAAGCGGCGGCCCAGGCCGTCCTTCAGCTCGGCCAGGTAGCGGTGGTAGGTGCGGCGCAGCAGCAGCAGCGCCAGGCCCAGCAGCAGTCCCATCCAGGCGAAGGGCCAGCCGCCGTCGAGCTGGCCAAAATAGCTCAGGGCGAAAAACAGCACGCCCGTGAAACCCATGCCCAGCGGCTCGTAAAAGCCCTTGGCCAGGGTGTGCGCGGCCAGCCGCTGCGGCGGGGCCAGGGGCTGAAACAGCACCAGAAACACGGGGTCGAACACGGTGCGGCGCAGCACTTCCAGCAGCAGGTAGAGCCCGCAGTAGAAGGCTAGCTGCCCGGCCGAGCCGTAGCCGCTCACCACCTGGTAGCCGCCAAACACGGCCAGCGCCACCAGCGCCACCACCGGTAGCAGCCGCAGCGACCACTGCACGCCGTAGCGGTCCAGCGCCTGCCGGCTCACCAGCAGCTTGAAAAACGTGGCGGCTACGTAGGTGGCGGCCAGCACCCAGCCCACCGACTGCATCACGTCCTGCGACTGGTGAAACTTGTGCTTCACGTTCAGGAAAAACATGTACTCAACGCCCGTGAGCGCGGCTGCGATGGCCACCAGGCTCAGGCACATGGCCAGCACCAGCTCGCTGCCACCAAACAGCTGCTGCACCAGCCGCCCGGGGGGCTGCCGCAGCACCCGCACCGGCCGGGCGGTGGCCTCCACCACGTGCGAATTGAGGGTAGTCCGCAGCGTGAGGAAAGCCCCCAGGTAGGCCGCAAACGACACGACCAGCAGCACAGGCAGCTGTCCATCGCCGTGAATGAGGGCCGCCAGTACCGCGCCGAGGGCCTTGGCCGGCATGTCGCCCGAGCTGATGATGCTGAACAGGCGCTTGCTCTGGCGCACATCGAACACGACTGCTGAAACGCCCCAGAATTCCAGATTGGTGAGCAGATAAATAACCCGGTAGCCGGCCATAATGGCCACGGCCGCCGCCACCGAGTGGCCCAGGCCCACGAGCGCGGCCATCATGCCCACCATGGCCACCACGGCCAGCAGTACGCGCCCGGCCAGGTTCTTCAGCAACAGGTGGTGCTCGAAATGGGTGTATACCTTGCCCACGGCCATCATGGCGGCCGCGCCGGCCAGGTAGCCCAGCGGCAGGCTGTGCTCGGGGTTGTGCTCAAGCAGCAGCACGTTGGCCGCCACGTACACCAGCACCGCCCCGATGCCAAGCAGGAAATTATGCAGCAAAAACAGCCCCACCGTACGGGTTTCGCTGGCTTTGATGCCGAACAGACGTTGCAGAGAAGAAGCCGGAAGCATGTGGAAAGGCGGCCGGCCCCACTAGGCCTGGCCTCGGCCAAAGATAAGTGTAGCGTGGACTCTGCGAGTCCGCGCGTACCGGATAGTGAGTGCGCGTTACGCCAGCTGCATATGCCAGTCACCCTCACCCTATGTCATTTGCCCCGCCCCTACGGCACTCGCCCGCCGGGCGCGGTCCACGTCGGGGCTGCGGTAGAGCTGCTCGGGGATGCCGGCCAGGGCTGAGTCGTGCACCTGCGGCCCCAGCCCATAGAATTGCTGGAAGCTCATAATCAGCGGCCGCCACTTGTCGGGGTCGACGCGGTTGGGGTGGCCGGCCAGCAGAATGCCCTCCGCCAGGTGCACGCGCTGAATCCGCACCTCAATAGTTACCAGCCGGCCGCGAATGGCCTCGTCGTCGTCGGCCAGGCCGTGCACGGCTTCCACCACGGCTTCGAGCTGCACGGGGCACTCGCGCACGCGGGGCGGGGCCACGGTGAGGGCGGGCACCGGCGTAAGGCCGGCCGTGCCGAACTTGTCGCGCTCGGTGCGGTAGCCTTTCTGCTGCTTGCCGGGCGGCACGGGGTCGGAGGCGGTGGTGAGGGCCAGGCGGTTCACGGCTCCCACCAAATCCACCGAGGGCAGGTTGAGTACGCACTCGCCGGTGCGAATGAGGTTTTGGGTGGTTTGAGAGGGCGCGGCTAGCCCCAGCACCCCGCGCCAGCCCAGCCAGAACACCGACGACATGGGGGCCAGGTTGGCGCTGCCGTCGGGGTTGAGGGTACTGATGAGGACGACGGGCGTGCCGAAATACAGAATGGCGGGTTCGCTGACGAGGTGCATGGGCTGGTTTGGGTTTGGTTGAATGACCCGGCAAAGCTCCCGCTTCGGAGAAACGGAAGAAACCCGGTTCTTGCGGAAATGTGCCAGGAATATGGAATAGAAGCAGGGACAAGCCGTACCTGATACGCCCCTGCCTCGCTAGGATAACCTGGCTCCGGTAGCCAACAATCGCGGCTCTCGTATTTTCCCGTTGCTCAAAAAGCGAGAGCAGACCAGGCCCAGGCTTTACGCTTGGTTTTTGCTCTCGCATTTTCTAGCTGCTCAAAAAGCGAGAGCAATTATTCACCGTCTCTGGTCGGCGGCGTCCTGCCCGCAGTCTTCTGGCTCACCCCGCCACCACCGCGCCCCGCGCCGCTTCCCAACCCAGCAGGGCCTGCTTGCGGGCGGTGCCCCAACGATAGCCGCCCAGCCCGCCGTGCTGCTGAATCACGCGGTGGCAGGGGATGAGGTAGCCGATGTTGTTGGCTCCCACGGCGCTGCCCACGGCCTGCCCCGCGCCCGGCTGCCCCAGCGCCGCCGCCACCGTGCCGTACGAGACCAGCCGGCCTGGCGGAATCCGCAGCAGCGCCTCCCATACCTTGATTTGGAAGTTGGTGCCCTTCAGCAGCAGGTGGGCTGCGGGGCCTTGTGGATTCGGGGCAAACAGCCCAGCTGCCACCGCGGCCACGCCGGGCGCGTCTTCCACCAGCGTGGCGCGGCTCCAGGTTTCGCGTAGGGCAGCCAGGGCGGCGGCCTGCTCGCCGGCTGCCGGGAAGCTCAGGGCGCAGATGCCGCGCTCGGTGAGGGCCAGCAGGGCCTCGCCGAAGGGCGTGGGCACGAAGCTATAGCGAATGTGTAGCTGCGCGCCCTGGCTGCGGTATTCCGCTGGGGTCATGGCTTCGTAGGTTACGAACAGGTCGTGCAGGCGGCTGGGGGCTGAGAGGCCGACGGCGTCGGTGGCCGTGAGCACGTCGCCGGTTTCGAGCAGCACCTGCTTGGCGTATTCCTTGGTGAGGAAGCGCAGGAAGCGCTGCGGGCTGGTGCCCGCCCAGCGCGTAAACATCCGCTCGAAGTGAAACGGGCTCAGGTGCACCTGGGCGGCAATTTCGGCCAGGCTGGGGCGGTCGGTAAACCGCCCGGCAATGAAGGTAATGGCCTGCTCGATGCGGGCGTAATCGAGGGCCGCCTGGGAGGGAATAGTCATGATAATCGGAGAATAAGGACAAAGCTACCTGCGACTTTTCGCGCCGCCCACCCGGTTCTTGCGGAGTTGCGGACGTGTCACCTCACCCCCCGGCCCCCTCTCCCGCGGAGAGGGGGAGCCTGACGATTTCCGTTAGAGGCATTTCCGGTGCCCCCTCTTTTTGGGAGAGGGGGTCAGGGGGTGAGGTCAACGCGGAGAGCGACTACTTCATCCCCCGAAACTTCCGCTGCATTACCTCCTGCACCGACACGCCCGCAATCTTGCTGTCGAGCCACGACACGATGTCGAGGTAGAGAAACGGCCGGCCTTCGTAGGGGGTGGCGGCGATGACGATGAGCTTGTCGCGCAGCTGGATAAACGCCTCGCGCACCTCGTGCGGCGCGATGCTGCCCAGCGAGCGCAGAAACCGGAAAATCTCGACCTGCATGGGCTGCTGGTCGTCCATCTTGCCCAGGAAGTGGTACACCGACCGAATCTGATAGTCGAGGCTGGCATCGTCGCCGGCTTCGTAGTGGGCAATCAGGTTCAGGATGCGGGCGAAGCATTGCAGGTCTTCGCGCAGGCTCAGGTCCTTGTGCTGAATAATGAGGTTCAGGTACTCAATGGCCTTGGTGAAATTGCCGCTGCCGAAGTACAGGCTGGCAATTTTGTAGTAGAATACCAGCGTGCGGTGCAGGTCGAGCTGCGGCTTGTAGTGCTCGAGCTGCTCCAGCAGCTCCGGAATAATGGCCAGCCCCTCGCGGAAGCGCCCTTCCAGAAAGCTCGCGTTGATGCGGTTGATGTAGCGGTACTGAAACAGCAGGATTTCGGTGTTGGGGCTGCTGCGGCGCGTCTGGTTGGCCGCAAATTCTTCGAGCGTACCCAGTACCTGCATGAAGCGGCTGTAGTAAAGCATATTGTACAGCGAAGCCAGCAGGTTGTGCAGGCCCTTGATGTAGAGCATGGGCTGCAAATCCTTCATGGCCGGGGCCGTCTCGAACAGGTCGACCCACTTCTGGGCGTAGCGGTAGCCGGCCCGGAAATCCTGGTTCAGGGTGTGGTACCACACGTGGGCCTGGTAGTAGTAGAGCTTCTCGAAAAAGCCCGCCACCCGGCCCGGCGCGGCGGGCAGCTCGGCCCGGAAAAACGCCGTGATGCGCTCGTGGTCGGCCCGGTTGCGGGCGTGGCCGGCCTTCAGGTACAGCCCGTAGAGGCGCAGGGCGGCGTTGCTGAGCGCGTGCTGGCTGGCCAGGTGGGCCACGGTGTCGGTGGCTTCGGCCGTGAGGGTGTCGGCCCGGTCCTTCAGGCTGCGGGTGATGTACTGGCTTTCAATCAGCTTCTCGAAGTCGAGGGCCAGCAGCACGATGTGCGGCATTTCGGCCTGGCGCGCGGCCGTTTTCACCTTCTCCAGCATGCGCAGGGCCTGCTGGTAGAAGCCCTTGTTGTAGAGCACCCGGGCGTAGTCGAGCTGCTCGTGGAGCTGAATGTCGGGGTTCTGGCTGGCGTGGTACACGCGCAGGCTGGCCAGCAGCTGCCGGTAGAGGTTGGCCTTGAGGTTGGCCAGCTGGGCGCGCTTCAGGCTGGGCACCTGGGCGAGCACGGCCGCGTCGTCGGAAGTATCGAGCGCGTCGAGGGCATCGAAAAGCAGCAGGAATTTGAGGTCCTCGGCGGCTCCCGGCCGGTTGGTGAACAGCCGGAAATGGCGCTTTTCGGTCCGCGTCAGGGACTTTATCAGCTGAAAAACGGGCTCCGCGCTTTTGGTAGGCATTGTATGAGAGTATAAATCAAATGGCTGATAAGCAAATGATTGGTTAGCGAAAACCGCCTTATGGAAATAGTAGAATTTCCATAAGCGTGGTTTTGCGGCGCGGGGGCGGGGCGGTTCTTGCCGACCTATTCACTACCGCCGCCCCGCGATTGGGGGTGATTCTCGCATGGCAACCCAGCAAATCCAGATTTTCGATACCACGCTCCGCGACGGCGAACAGGTGCCGGGCTGCAAGCTAAACCGCGACGAGAAACTCCTCATTGCCCGGCAGCTCGAAGAGCTGGGCGTCGACGTGATTGAGGCCGGCTTTCCGGTGTCCAGCCCCGGCGACTTTGCCGCCGTGCAGGCTATTGCCGCCCAAACCCGCGAAGCCACCGTGTGCGGCCTCTCGCGGGCCGTCGAAAACGACATCCGCGTGGCCGCTGAGGCCCTGCGCCCGGCCCGCTACCCGCGCATCCACACCGGCATCGGCACGTCCGACGTGCACATTCAGCACAAGCTCTGCACCACGCGGGAGGATGTGCTGGCCCGCGCCGTGGCCGCCGTGAAGCTGGCCAAAAGCTTTGTGGAGGACGTGGAATTCTATGCCGAAGACGCCGGCCGCACCGACAACGAATTTCTGGCCCGCGTGTGCGAGGCCGCCATCCGGGCCGGGGCCACCGTCCTCAACATTCCCGACACCACCGGCTACTGCCTGCCGCAGGAGTACGGCGCCAAAATCAAATTTCTGCACGAAAACGTGCGCGGCATCCACACGGTGCGCCTCTCCACCCACTGCCACAACGACCTGGGCCTGGCCACCGCCAACTCCATTGCCGGCGTGATGAACGGCGCCCGCCAGATTGAGTGCACGATAAACGGGGTAGGGGAGCGGGCCGGCAACACCGCCCTCGAAGAAGTGGTGATGATACTGCGCCAGCACCCCTACCTCGACCTCGATACCCGCATCAACACCCGCCTGCTGGCCGAAACCTCGGCCCTGGTCTCGCACCTGATGAGCATGCCCGTGCAGCCCAACAAGGCCATTGTGGGCGCCAACGCCTTTTCGCACTCCAGCGGCATCCACCAGGATGGCATTATCAAGCACCGCGAAACCTACGAAATCATCGACCCGCGCGAGGTGGGCGTGGCCGATTCGTCCATCGTGCTCACCGCCCGCTCGGGCCGCGCCGCCCTGGCCTATCGCCTCCAGAAGCTGGGCTACGACTTCGAAAAGCCCGAGCTGAACAAAGCCTACGCCTGCTTCCTCACCCTGGCCGACCGCAAGCGCGAAGTCATCGACGACGACCTCCACGCCCTAGTCGAGCAGGAAAAGCTGGTGGCTTAGGAACAAATTGAACGTCATGCAGAACAACCACAGCACGTCATGCAGAGCGGAGCGAAGCATCTCGCTTGCCACCACTAACTGACCAATAACATGAACGAGACCCAACCCAACGGTCATGCCTTAATCTATCGTCCGCCTGTCGAAGCATCTCTACCGCTTCGTTGCGATGATTGGATTACTTACGC
>JALYUI010000403.1 GCA_030853845.1 Bacteroidota bacterium
GCGCAACCGGGGCCGCCACCGAAACGGCCGCCGGGACGCAAGTAGTGGCAGCTGCTACAGTGACGGCCGCTACCGCCCTCCCGGCTACGCCGGCCGCCAGCGCCACGCCGGCCGCTGGCCTGCCCGCCGAGCTGCTGCCCTGGCGCGAGAAGCTGCTGCACCTGATGGAGCAGGAGCAGCCCTGGCTGGAGCCCGAGCTCACCCTCACCGAGCTGGCCCACCGCCTGCGCACCAACCCGGGCCTACTCTCCAAAGTCATCAACGCGGGCTGCGGGCAGAACTTCAACGACTTCGTGAACACCTACCGGGTGCAGGAGGCCCGCCGCAAGCTGGCCGATGCCCGCTTCGCGCACTACTCGCTGGTGGGCGTGGCCCTGGAAAGCGGCTTCAACTCCAAGTCAACCTTCAACCGGGTGTTCCGGAAGGTGACCGGGCAGGCCCCGAGCGAGGTGGGACGGGGGTGAGGGGCCGGGCCGCCGCGCTACGGCCGCAGCCGCACAATGTCGAGGTGGGCAGTGGCGTGGGTGTTGCCAATGGCCGGGCCGACGCCCATGTGCCACTGCCCGTTAATCAGCCGCAGGGCACCCAGCAGGAAGCCATTTTCGAGCGCAAACGGCCGCGACGCCTGGCTGACGCCGCTGGGGTCTACTTTCACCAGGGCCACGCTGCCGGCGGCATCTACCGCGCCCAGGAAAAACAGGTTGCCGTTGTCGTCGAGCTGGCCAATGCCGTTTCCGCGCACGGGTACCACACTGGCCGGGGCAATAGTTATTGATACCGGCACCACCACGTTGGTTACCAGGCGTTCGATGGTGGGGCTGCCTTCGCGCCAGCGGTAGGTGTTCACGGTGTAGGGCGCACTGCTCGTGCCCTGCCCGCTCCAGCTGGCAAACAGCACGGTGTTGCCCACCACTTTGGTCATCACATTATTCTGGGCCGGGAAGTTGGCAAAAGTGCTGGAAGCCACCACCGCCATGCCGGCGTTGCTGTTCCGGTTGGGGCGGGCGGTGGTATCGAGAATACTGACCCCGTTGTAGTTCAGGCTGATGCCGTGCAGCTGCCCACTGGCCAGGCGCACCGCCCGAAACACGGACGTATAGCCGGCGGGCGGCACCGTGGCATTGGACGAAACGGAGGTGCCGCCGTTGGCCTGCAACCACTTCCCGTTTTTATAGTAGTGCAGCTGCTGCACCGTGTTAATAAAGAAGGAGATGTTGTTGCTTACCCGAAACGTGCCGCCGCCGCTGTACAGCACCGCTTCGTCCTCAAACACCTCCGGCACACTGGTGTGGTCGACCCGCGTGCCGGCTGCATCCAGGAAATACCCGCTTTCGTACGCGCCCAGGGCATCGAAAAGCAGGTAGGGCTCGGTGGCAATGTTTTGGGTGGGGCCGGTTTCGGGCACCACGGCGGGGGTAGCGGTGCGGTTGAAGTAGCGGGCCGTCCAGCCAAACGCCTTGAACGAGTTGGGCTTGAAGAAGCAGGTGTACTCCGCCGGGTTGAGGTCGGGCAGGCGGTACACGGTGGCCGCGCCCTGGGCCAGGCTGGCCTTGTACAGGTTCTGGATGTCGGGGTACGGGCTGCTGATGGTGCGTTGCGCGTACAGCGCCACCAGGCTGCCGCTGTTGAGCTGCAAATCCTGGAGGGTGAAGCCCGAGTGGACCTCGGCCAGCACCGGAATGCTGGCCACGCGCTCCCAGCCGGTACCGGCCGCGTCGAGAATGGGCGCGCTGGGGTCGGGGGTGCTGGTGCCGGGGTCGTCTTTTTTGCAGCCCGCCAGGGCCAGCAGCAACAGGGGCACCAAACGGAGGCGGAGCGAGGCGGACATTTTTTTCGGATGAAGTGAGCGCGTAAAGTTCTTTACCAGCCGCTCCTCACACAATCCGTGCTGCCACGTATTTATCCTGCGTGCCAGTCCGGATATTTCCGCGCCGCGCCAACCGGCTCCGCAGCGTTGTGAACGGCGGCCGCTGGTTGCCCGTCCGCGCCGCCTGTCCTACCTTCCCCCCTTCATCTACCCCACTCCTATTATGCCCCTGTCCCTGGCCGAACTGCGCCACCGCGCCGCCGCTTTTGCCCACGAGTACGCCGATACCGCCTCCGAGCGGGCCGAGTCCCAATCCTTCTGGCGCGATTTCCTGGACGTGTTTGGCCAGAACCGGCGGCGGGTGGCCCAGTTTGAGGTGCCCGTGAAGAAGGCCGACGGCGCCCAGGGCTTCATCGACATGTTCATCCCCGGCAAGCTCATCGTGGAGCAGAAAACCCTGGGGCGCGACCTGAGCAAGGCCACCCAGCAGGCCCGCGACTACTTCCCCGGCCTGCCCGACTACAAGCTGCCCCGCTACGTCCTCGTGTCGGACTTCGCCCGCTTCCGCCTCCACGACCTCGACACCGGCCTCGAAAGCTCCTTCGCCCTCGCCGAGCTGCCCGAGCAGCTCCACCTCTTCGGCTTCCTGAGCGGCTACCAGGCCCACGCCACCGCCCCCGACGACCCCGCCAACGCCGAAGCCGCCGAGCTGATGGCCGCCCTCCACGATGCCCTGCTCGACGGCGGCTACCACGGCCACGCCCTCGAAGTGCTGCTGGTGCGCCTGCTCTTCTGCCTTTTTGCCGAGGATACGGCCATCCTGGAAACCGATGAGTTCCGGGCCTTTCTCGAAAACCACACCGCCCCTGATGGCTCAGACCTCGGCCCGCGCCTGGCCCAGTTCTTCCAGACCCTCGACCAGGCCGAGGCCACGCGGGCCAAAGCCCTGCCGGCCTACCTGGCCAGCCTGCCCTACGTGAACGGGGCCTTGTTCCGCGAAGACTTCCGCTTCCCGGCCTTCACCGAGGCCACCCGGGCGCAGCTCATTCGCTGCACCTACTTCGACTGGAGCCGGATTTCGCCGGCCGTGTTCGGCTCCCTCTTCCAGAGCATTGCCGACCCCGCCCGCCGCCGCACCCTGGGCGCGCACTACACCTCCGAGCAGAACATTCTCAAGGTCATTCAGCCCTTGTTCCTCGATGAGCTGCGGCAGGAGCTGGCCCTGGCCGGCAACAGCCGCCCCAAGCTCGATGCCCTACACCGCCGCCTCGAAACCATTCATTTCCTCGACCCCAGCTGCGGCTGCGGCAACTTCCTGGTCGTCACGTATCGGGAGTTGCGCCTGCTCGAACACGAGGTGCTCAAGCGCCTGCTGGCCCCCCAGCTCGCCAACGGCCAAACCGTGAACCTGAGCCTCTACGCCCTGGTGCAGGTAGACCAGGCCCACGGCATTGAGCTCGAAGAATTTGCCGCCCGCATTGCCGAAGTGGCCATGTGGCTCATCGACCACCAGCTTAACCTTCAGCTTTCGGCCACCTTCGGCAACCGCTACGTGCGCCTGCCCCTGGTGCGCACCGCCCGCATCGAAATCGGCAACGCCCTGCAAGTCGATTGGGAAAGCGTGGCCCCCAAAGCCCAGCTCACCTACATCCTGGGCAACCCGCCGTTTGTGGGTTCCAAGCTGATGACGGCCGGGCAGCGCCAGGATTTGCTGGCCGTGGCCGGCCCTAAGCTGCCCGGCGCGGGCGTGCTCGACTACGTGGCCGGCTGGTACCTCAAAGCTGCCCGCTTCATCGAAGGCACGGCCATCCGGGCCGCCTTCGTGAGCACCAATTCCATTACCCAGGGCGAGCAGGTGAGCATTCTGTGGGGCGAAATGCTGAACCGCTACCACATGCACATTCAGTACGCCCACCGCACCTTTAAATGGAACAATGAAGCGCGGGGCACGGCGGCGGTGTTCTGCGTTATCGTGGGCTTTGGGGCTGAAAAAATGCCGGGCCGCCTGTTCGACTACGCCACGCCGCGCAGCGAGCCGCTAGAATTGAAGGTGGCCAACATCAACCCGTATCTGGTGGATGCGGAAAACATCATAATTGGTAAGCGAAGCAAACCGTTGAGTTCTGTACCTCCAATGTTATTTGGGAGTATGCCAATTGACGGTGGCCATTTGCTTTTTAATGATGAGGAAAGGGAAGAACTCCTTGCCCAAGAACCAGAAGCAACCGCTTATATCAAACCATTTATGGGTGCTGCTGAGTTTATCAACGGTAAATCCCGATGGTGCCTTTGGCTTACTAATATTTCACCTACTGAATTGGCAAAAATGCCTTTAGTGCGTGCAAGAGTAGCTGCTGTAAGGGCTGAAAGACTTCAGAGTAAACGCGAAGCAACTCGTGATTTAGCAAATATGCCTTCGCTTTTTGGCTTTATCTCACAGCCAAATACTGATTACTTATTGGTGCCAGGTGTTTCGTCAGAAAACAGACGCTATATCCCTATTGGCTTTATGCCCAAAGAAGTAGTTGCTTCAAATCTGGTGAATACGGTTCCCAATGCCACGCCCTACTTATTCGGTATTCTGACCTCTACTATGCATATGGCGTGGATGCGGCAGATATGCGGAAGACTCAAGAGCGACTTCCGCTACTCCGGCACCTTAGTATACAACAACTACCCCTTTCCCCCAAGCCCCACTCCGAAACAGGTAGCCGCTGTCGAAGCGGCCGCCGCC
>JALYUI010000063.1 GCA_030853845.1 Bacteroidota bacterium
GCGTAAGGCAACGGGCTCGACAGTAATATTCAGCACACACTGATGCAGCCAGTTGGGGAAGCTTTACCCGGGCGCAGTGGCTGACACGCATCGTTCACAGGCTATGGACACCAGCAAGACTGTAGCCAACGTCGAAACGGTTCGGGTATCTGGTGGTGCGAAGCTTCCGGCCGGGGTTTCACTGCAAACGTTTTCGTAGATAAATCTGCCAAAAGCCTAGCTTTTCGCCGGGGTCGGCCAATACCTTTAGAGCGGTAACTCCTACATCTGGCCAGCATTAGCTGGCCCTCTTTGGCTTGCCTGGTTGCCGCGTTGCGGCAATTGCTCTGCGGCAGGCCTTACAATCCGGCGGGGCGTTGGCCACCGCGCTTTTTGGTCGTTTCATCTTGTCAGCGCCGGTTTTTCGGGGTGGTGGCACTGCTGTGGCCACTCCCCGGCCGCTGGCCTGTTGGCTCTCCTTCTTCATTGCTTTCAACTTCAATAAAATCCCACACTCCCACCTCCATGAACAAACTGCTATCCGTTTTCCTGCTTAGCTGGCTGGCGCTTTCCATCGGCCACGGCCAGGCCATTTCGCCCTACCTCACCGGCCAGAATGCCTGGCTGCCCACCGCCCTGGGCTCGCAGGTGTATAACGGGCAGCTCGATAAGCTGTGGCCGCTGGTGCAGCAGTCGAAGGTGCGCATGGTACGCATCGGCGGCAACGGCGTGAACTCCAACCTGGTGACCAATGCCCAGTACATTGCCCTGATTGACTCTATCCGGCGCATCGGGGCTGAGCCCATGGTACAGGTATCGGAGGGACGCGGCCGGTTCACGGCGGCGCAGGCGGCGCAGGTGGTGCAGCACGTCAACATCACGATGGGCCGCAACATCAAATACTGGATTATTGGCAACGAGCCCGACCTGGCTTCGCAGCCCAACCCGGTGAGCATCGCGGGCGTGGAGGCCTACATCAAGGCCTTCGCCTCTGCCATGAAGGCCGTGGACCCCACTATTCTGACCGTGGGGCCGGAGAATGCCTCCTACGGCGGCGGCTACTACCCGGCGCTGGTGGGGGGGGCCAACGACATCACCGGCACCGATGCCAACGGGCGCTATTACATTGACGTCATTTCCTTTCACACCTACCCGTTCAATGGCACGCAGACCCGGGCCGCCGTGGTAAGCGGTACCACCAACCTGGCCAACAACGCAGCCAACCTGCTGGGGCTGATGGCTAATGCTAACACACTGCACGGCCGCACCGGGGCCAATGCCCTGCGCTGGGCCCTCACCGAGTTCAACGTGGACTACGCCAACCCCGGCAACAACACGGTGGAAGGCGTGGGCGTGCACTCGTTCCTGAACGGGCAGTTCTGGGCCGAGGTGTTTGGCGTGGGCATGAAAAACGGGGCTGTGTCGATGCAGCCGTGGTCCATTCACGAGGGCGGCGGTGCCCGCGGTGCCGGCGACTTGGGCTATATCGACGGCGGCACGGCTGCTACGTTTAAGCCGCGCTCGTCCTTCTGGCACGAGATGCTGGTATCGGAAAACCTGCACGGCACCAACCTCAACGCCACCGACAACCAGGCCCTGGTGAAGGTGCTCAGCAGCAACGACAACGGTACCACGGCCGTGATGCTGCTGAACGAGAGCGACGTGGACGACTACGATTTCACGGTGCAGCTGGACGGGACGGCCATTGCCGGCGCGAGTGCCCTCAAAGTCAACGTGCCGGCCGGCCTCAACGCGGCGTACTCGAACCGGCTTTACGCGCAGTCGACGCTGGTGCTGCTCTTCGACGCCCAGGGCCAGCTGACCAGCCGCATCATCTATTCGCTGCAACACGCGCAGAACACGCTGCCGCCCACTTACCTGCGGCCCAACCAGAGCTACACGCAGGCGTCGTTTTCGGCCGATAAAACCGCGAGCTGCATCGCGCCCGAGGCCGTGACTTACGCGGCCACCGTGCTGGGCGGCTACACCACTCTGGACTGGACCTTTGGGGCGGGCGCTACGCCGGCCACGGCCAGCGGCAAAGGCCCCATTGCCGTAACCTACGCCACGGCCGGCAGCAAAGACGTGACCCTGACCCTGGTGAACCCCGACACAACCATCGTGGTGAGCAAGCCGGCCTACGTGCAGGTAAATGCCTGCGTGCGGACGCCCTTCTCGGGCACGCCGGCCCTGATTCCGGGCGTGGTGCGGGCTGTGGAGTATGATTTCGGCGGCGAAGGCGCGGCCTACCACGACTCCGACGTGGCCAACCAGGGCTATATCCGCGACCCCACGGTGCCGCGCGGCACTGAATCGGTGGATACCGAAAACGGCGGCGAGGGCCTCGGCAACATCGGCTACACCGCTAATGGCGAGTGGGTGAAATACGCGGTGAACGTGCTGCGCAGCGGCCTGTACCGGGTAACGGTGCGCGTGGCGTCGGGTGCGGCCACGGGCGGCACCCTGCGGCTGAGCGTGAACGACGTGGACAAAACCGGCGTGATTGCCGCGCCCAACACCGGCGGCTACCAGACCTACCAGGACGTGGTTATCAACAACGTGTACCTGGGCACGGATGCCAACGCCACGCTCAAGTTCGATATCGTGAGCGCCAGCTTCAACTTCTCGAAAATCACCTTCGCCGAGCAGCCCATCACGGGCATCGTGGTGAACCGCGTTTACAACGGCAGCTCAACCTCGGATGGCTCGACCGATGCCGTGGAGCTGCTCGTGACCCAGGACCACCTCGACATTCGCGGGCTGATTGTGAAGGACTTCGAGAGCAACCTGACGAGCGATACCGGCGGCAAAATCCAGTTTAAGGACAACGCCCTGTGGCAGAATTTGCGCGTGGGCACCACCATTGTGCTGCGCCGGCTGGCCTCGGGCATCGCGGGCTACGTGACGGATACCGATGCGTCGGATTTCACGCTCGATATGCTGCTGGAAAACACCACCTACCTGGCGGATTTGTCGGACCCCGGCCAGAATTTCAACCTGACCAATACCGACATGGTGCTGCTGAAAACCGGCCTGGCCAGCGGCATCGACAACCCGGTGCACGCCCTGGTGTCGAACAACGGCAGCGCCAGCGCCCTCTACACCGGCCTCACCGGGCCGAAGCTGGTGTTCAACGCCGTGCTGGCCACGGGGGCCTTTCTCTACCCGCTGAACCCGGCCCAGAGCACGGCTGACTACAACGGCACCAGCGTGGCCAGCAGCACCAGCACCAGCCGCAACTGGGGCTACGGCTTCGGCCCGGGCAACATCAGCTACATCCAGCTGCTGCGCGGGCTGGCCAACCCCGCGCCGCCCATCGTGGTGAACCGCATCTACAACGGCTCGAACGACGGCACCGGCAACCTCGACGCCGTGGAGCTGCTGGTGGTGCAGGACCACCTCGATATGCGCGGGATGATTGTGAAGGACTTTGAAACCAACGGCACGGCCGACAACGGCGGCAAGTACCAGTTTGTCAACACTGCTTTCTGGGCCGATGTGCGCAGCGGCACCATCGTGGTGCTGCGCCAGCTGGCCGGCCCCGCCGGCTACGTGCCCGACTACGACGCCTCGGATTTCACGCTGGACCTGCTGCTGGGCAACACCACCTACCTCAGCAACGTGGGCGGCGGCAACATCTTCAACATCACGCAGTACGATATGGTGATGCTGAAAGCGGCCGGCTCGGCGGCGGCGGGGGTTGCGGGAGCCATCCATACGTTTGCCACCCGCACAGCCATTGGCGGGGCCGGCGCGGCCGTTACCGCCAACTACCTGTCGGCCCCGGGCTACAAGATGAGCTCGCCAGACCTCGACGGCGGCGGCAGCCCCAGCAAATTCCACTACCCGCTGAACCCGACCCAGACCATTGCCGACTACAACGGCGCGGGCAAAGCCAACATCTCGGGCAGCACCGCCCTGAACTGGGGCTACGGCTTCGGCCAGCCCAACATCGACTATATCCAGAGCCTGCGCAACGCCGTGACCGGCCCCGACCTGGTGGTGCTGAACGGCCAGCGCTTGTCGGCCGGCGGCAGCTACAACAGCATCACGGTGCAGAGTGGCGGCACGCTCACGCTGCTGGGCGCGACCACGGTGGCCAGCGCGGTGCAGGTGCAGGCGGGCGGCCTGTTCGTGAGCAACTGCCAGACGCTGAGCGGCGCGGCCAGCTTTACCCTGCAAGCCGGGGCCGAACTGCAAATCTGCGACCCGGCCGGTATTGCGGCCACGGGCGCTACCGGGGGCATTCGGGTGAGCGGTACCCGCACGTTTGATGCCGATGCCTCCTACACCTACAACGGCCCGGCCACCCAGACCACCGGCGCGGGCCTGCCCGCCCAGGTGCGCAACCTGACCGTGAACAACGCCCTCGGTCTCAGCCTGAGCCAGGGCGTGAGCATTGCGCAGGTGGCCCGCCTGCAAAGCGGCAACCTGGTTACGGGCAGCCAATCATTCGTGCTGCTTTCTTCGGTGGATGGCACGGCCCTGCTCGACAACAGCGGCGGCGTGGTGACCGGCAGCGGCACCATGCAGCGCGCCGTAACCAGCAGCGTTACCGGCCCGGCCTACCGCCACTTCAGCTCGCCGGTGGCCAGCGCGCCGTTCAGAAGCCTGAGCACCCCGGGCTTCGCGCCGTCCTTCAACCCGGCTTACAACGGCAGCGCCACGCCGGGCACGGTTTCGCCCTTCCCCACGGTATTTGGGTACGATGAAAGCCGCCTGGCCACGGTCACGTCCAACTACGGCGCGTTTGACAAGGGCTGGTTTTCGCCCGCGGCGGCAACGGATTTGATGACGACGAGCCGGGGTTACAGCGTGAACGCGCCCGCCTCGGCCGCGCCGGTGGCCTTCACCGGCACCTTCAACAACGCCGCGCAGGCATCGGGCAGCCTTAACCGGGGCAGCGATACGGATGCCGGCTGGCAGTTGCTGGGCAACCCCTACCCTGCCCCGCTGGACTGGAGCACCGTGACGGCCGCCCAGCGCCCCGGCATGGACGCCGCGATGTACGTATTCCAGAGCACCGGCCAGTACGCCGGCACTTACCGCAGCTACGCCAACGGCATCGGTAGCTCGCCGCTGGTGGTGGCCGGCTCGGGCTACTTTGCCCGCGTGAGCACCCCCGGCACCCCCGGCGCGGTGAACCTGACCAACGCCAACCGCGTCACCAGCTTTGGCCCGCAGCCCGTTTTTGGGCGTGGCGCGGGCGATACCCGCCCGCAGCTGCACCTGCAACTGGCCGGAGCCGGCCGGAGCGACGACGCCTTCCTCTACCTGCAAGCCGGGGCCACGGTTGGCATTGATGCCGAGTTTGATGCCACCAAGCTATTCAACCCGGCCGGCCTCGACCTGGCCACCCTGAGCGGTACCCGGGCGCTGGCCATCAACGGCCTGGCCCCGCTGGGCGCGGCCGAGGTGATGGTACCGCTGTACCTGCGGGTACCACAGGCCGGCAGCTTCACGTTGGAAGTGGCTGATTTGGCCAATTTCGGGTCGGCTACGGTGTACCTGCGCGATGCGCTGACCGGCAGCCAGCAGCTGCTGGCGGCGGGCACGCGCTACGCCTTCACGCTGGCTTCGGCCACGGCGGGCAGCGGCCGCTTCAGCGTGGTGCTGCGCCCGGCTACAGTGACGGCGACGAAGGCGGAATTGACGGTTGCTTCGGTGAGCCTCTACCCGAACCCGGCCCACGGCCGCTTCACGCTGCTGCTGCCGCCGCTGGCGGGCCAGCAGGCGGTGCGCGCCACGCTGCTGAATGCGCTGGGGCAGGTGGTGCTCACGCGCAGCATCGCGCTGAACGCAGCGGGTGCCACGGCCGAGTTCAGTACGCTGGGCCTGGCGGCGGGCGTGTACACGCTGCGTTTGCAGACCGGGAGCCAGACGCTGACGAAGCGCGTGGTGCTGGAGTAGGCGGGCGGAGAAAAGACCGTTATGCTGAGCCATAATGCACCTGTACTCATCGCGAAGTAGGGCGCGGGGTCGTACCCGGTAGGGCTTGCCCCCTATTTCGTTTTCGCAAACCATTGCGCGACAAGTTTCAATGCTCTTCGCATCTCACTTTTATTCACCCCAAACCCCATTCTCATGAAAGCAGACGATACCTCCTTCCGCCGCTTCGAGCAACACCTGCGGCATTTTACGTGGAAAAGCGGCGGCCCCGGCCCCTGGCTGCTGGCAGTGGTCATGCTTGTGGGAGCGGCCTTTGCCGGGCCGGTGCGGGCGCAGGGGCTTAGCCCGTATGTGTTTGGCATCAACTACACCCAAGGCGGGCTGAGCGCCGGCAAAACCAACGACCTGAAGAAGGCCGGCATGAAAATCATTCGCCTCGGGGGCAACGAGCGCAACCACGACATAAAATGGCGCAACAAGTACGACTGGGTGAACGACATCGAGTACGTGAAGTACACGCTCAACGCGGAGCCCATCATTCAGCTGCCCATCGGGCTGCCTACCTCAGAAGTAAGCGACTGGGTTTATTTCTTCAACGTCACGAAAGGCTACAACATCAAGTTCTGGACCATTGGCAACGAGCCTGACCCCGGCGATAACCTCGATGCCCTGAAAGCCTGGCTGAACGGCACGGTCTTCTACCAGACCAGCAACAATGGCTTGCCCAACGACTTCAACTACAGCCAGTGGGAGACCCGCTTCATTAACCTGGCCAATGCGCTGAAAGCCTACGACGGCACGGCCAAAATAGTCGGCCCCGATTTCCGCCTGTTCTATACGGAGGCCGTCAACCTGGAATACGCCCGGTTTCTGACCAACGTGGGCCACCGGGCCTGTTCCAGCAACGCCAACGTGCCGCTGCTCGACTATTTCGGCTTCCACTTCTATCCCAGCACCACCAAGACCGAAAGCGACCTGGAAGCCCCTTTCAATGCCTTGCAGGCCCTGCTGAACCAGGCCAATTCCCAACGTTCCTGGGCCGACCTGCGCATGGCCGTGACCGAGCTGAACGGCGAAAAAACCGGCAGCTACCTGCCCTGGTGGTTCAATACCGGCCAGTTTGTGGCCACCATGACCAAGCTGGCCCTCGCCCACGACGCCTTCTGCATCACGCCCTGGAGCGTATTTGAGCACAGCGGCGACCGCACCGGCACCGACTTCTCGTTCTATAACCCCGACGACTCGCGGCGCTCGACCATGCACCATTTTGCCCTGCTGAGCGAGAACCGGCGGGCCAACTACATGCCTTCCACCCAGGCCAATTACGCCAACCAGATTGTGGCCCTGGGCATGCGCGAAACCGGCACCAGCAACGCCGGCTACACCATCATGCTGATGAATACGACCTCGTCGACCCGCTCCTTCAACATCTCGCTCAACGGCTCCTACCAGGGCAGCAGCAGCAGTGCGCAGGTGAAGTTCAGCGGCTACGCCAACGTGACGAACACGCCACTCACGGGTAGCATTGCGCCCACCACCACCCTGCTGTTTCGGTGCGATGCCAACGGTAATTTTATCTCGAAGCAGATTTACAGCCAGGGTGAGCCCGGCCCGCACTTCCGCACGGCCCTGGCCACCGCCGACGCGGCCGATGCCATCGAAACCCTGCGCGTGTTTCCCAATCCCGCTGCTTCCATCCTCACCATTGAGCTGGGCCAGGATGCCACCCAGGCCACCCTGCGCGACCTGACGGGCCGGGTGTGCCGCACGCAACTGCTCACGGGCCGGGCCGGGCAACTGAACATCGAGGAGCTGCCCGCCGGCGTGTACCTGCTGAGCGTGCGCACGGCGCAGGGCGAGGTAACGCAGAAAGTGGTGAAGGAGTAAGGGGCTTTCTCCCGGCACTTGCCGGCCGCTAACCGCATAAACGACCAATTGCAGCTGTAAGGCCCGCGATTGGTCGTTTATGCGTTTGGGAAGCTGCTTACCGCAACGAGTACGTCATGCTGAGCTTGTCGAAGCATCTCTACCGCAGCAGTAAATCCAACCGTAAGGATTACTTGCGCGGTAGAGATGCTTCGGCAAGCTCAGCATGACGTTCTTTTTGGGTTCAATCCGGGGCGGTGGAGCGCCGGGCGAACAAGGCTGATTCCAGCACGAGGCTTTGGCCGGGCAGCACGGCTTTCTTCTTTTCGACGGCGCGGAGCAGGATTTTGGCGGCTTCGCGGCCGATGTCGTAGGCCGGCTGGGTGATGGTGGACAGCGGCGGGTCGAGCAGCGAAGCCGATTCGAGATTGGAGAAGCCGATGACTTTGATGTCGGCCGGAATGCGGCGGCCCAGCTCGTTGCACACGCGGTAGGCGCTGATGGCTAGGCGTTCGACGGAGGCAAAAATACCGTCGATGTCGGGCCGGCGCAGCAGCAGCTCGCGGATGAGTACGACGTTCTGCTCGTTGTCCATCACGCCGCTCATCACCAGGTCGGGGTCGGGCGCACGGCCGTGGGCGGCGAGGGCATCAAGGTAGCCCTGATGGCGGAACTGGCCGATGGACAGGTTGTTGGAGATGAGCAGGTGGGCAATGCGCTGGCAACCGGCCCGGATGAGGTGCTCGGTGGCCTGGTAGCCGCTTTCGTAGTCGTTGGTGGTGACTTTGGCGGTATTGATTTCGGCGCACACCCGGTCGAAAAACACGATGGGGATGTTGGCGTCTTTCAGGCTTTTGAGGTGGGCGAAATCCTGGGTGCCGCTGGCTACCGACATGAGCAGGCCATCGACCCGGCCGCCCTTGAGATGCTGCACGATGGACACTTCGCGCTCGTAGTCGTCGTGCGTGAGGTAGATGAGGACGTGGTAGCCGGCCTGCCGGGCAGCCTCCTCGATGCCGTTGATGGCCAGGGCGAAGAAGTGGTTGGCCACCTTGGGAATGACCACGCCAATGGTTTTGCTGATGTTGCGGCGCAGGCTGCTGGCGTAGGCATTGGGCTCGTAGTGCAGGGCCGTGGCCAGGGCGCGCACCCGCACCTTGGTGGCCTCCGAAACCTCGTGGCTGTCGCGCAACGCCCGGGAAACCGTGGCGATAGACAGGTTGAGCTGCTCGGCCAGCGACTTCAGGTTCACGGGCACCATGGCAGCGAGGGAGTTAGGCGAAAGCTGAAAAAAGGCAATTTTCTGTGCGGAATGGCAATACGCAATCCACACAAACCTAACAGCTAGCGGCCGGAAATGGAAGGCCGGGGGCGTGGCGACTGAAAACGTTTGCGTAAATAAAGGACTGTGGAAGAGGGTCAATCGCGGGGAAGAATCCGGTAATTCGCAGAGCAGACGGCGGGTAAGTACCCACTAACCAGGCCGGGCAGCGGCTTTTCAGTGCCCGCGCTCCTGCTGGCGGCGGCTTTGGGCCGGCCCGCTGCACTCCCACTCACGTCACTAAACCCACCCACCCCATGACGGACCATTTACCCCCCGATTTTCGGCGTTTTCTGCGGCCCCTGATGCTGCTCCCGGCACTGGGCCTGGGCTTCGGCCTGCCGCTGGCCGCCGCGCCGCTTGCGCCGGCCACGGCCCGTGCCGTGCGGGCCGACATCACCATCAGCGGCCATGTGGTCGACGAAAAAGGTGCGGCCCTGCCCGGCGTCACGGTGCTGGTGAAAGGCACCTCCATCGGCGTTTCGACCAATGCTGATGGCAGCTTCGTGCTGACCGCCCCGGCCAACAGTACGCTGGTGTTCAGCTACGTGGGCTTCGGCCGCAAGGAAGTGCTGGTAGCCGAGGCCACGAACAACTTATCGGTGACGCTGGCCGAAGACCTGGCCCAGCTCAACGAAGTGGTAGTGGTGGGCTACGGCGTGCAGGAGAAGAAAATGCTGGCCACGTCCATCTCCACCATCTCGGCCAAGCAGGTGGCGCTGCTGCCGGTAGCTTCGCCCGCCGAGGCCCTGGTGGGGCTGGTGGCCGGCGCGCAGATTACGGAGCCTTCCGGCGAGCCTGGCCAGGGCGCGGTTATCCGCATTCGCGGCCTGGGCTCGATTTCGGCCGGCAACAACCCGCTCTACGTGGTGGACGGCTACCCGCTCAACAACGCCGACAGCTTCAACCAGATTGCCCCCGGCGACATTCAGAGCATCCAGATTTTGAAGGATGCGGCGGCCTGCGCCATCTACGGCTCGCGCGGCGGCAACGGCATCGTGATTGTGACCACTAAGCGCGGGGCCGCCGACGGCACCACCCACTTCAACTTCTCGGCCAACACGGGCGTGCAGCAGGTGGCCAAACGGGTGGAGCTGCTCAACCGCGACCAGTTCCTGGACTACTTCCGCGAGTCGGTGACCAACGGCGGCCAGGCGGTGACCAACCCCGACGTGCTGGCGCTGCTGGCCGCCGACCCCAAAACCCTGCCCGATACCGACTGGCAGAAGGTGATTTTCCAGACCGGCGTGCAGCAGCAGTACCAGCTGAGCGCCAGCGGTGGCAACGACAAGTCGCGCTTCTACATCTCGGGCGGCTACTTCAAGCAGGGCGGCATTGTGAGGGGCTCGGGCTTCGAGCGGTTTTCGCTGCGCGCCAACTACGATGCCCAGCTGAGCAAGAAGCTGAAGCTGGGCCTGAGCCTGGCCCCCAACTTCACCCGCACCGATGCGGTGCCCATTTCGGGCAGCTACAACGGCGGCAACATCTCGGGTGGCGGCCCAGGCGGCGAAACCGGGGCCGTCACGGCCGCCCTCATCATGCCGCCCATTGTGCCGGTGCACCTGGCCAACGGCGACTACGCCAGCCTGAAAACCGGCACCCGGAACGGCATCACCAACCCCGGCGACCTGCTGAGCCCCGTGGCCCCGCTCGACCTGTACCAGGACCGCAACAATGCCGCGCGCATTCTGGGCTCTACTTTCCTCGATTTTGAGGTAATCAACGGCCTGCACCTGCGCACCAATTTCGGCGCGGAGATGGTGAACAGCCGCCGCTCCATCTACGTGCCCGCCACGCTGCCCACCAACGGCAACCAGCTCGCCAACCTGTCGAACCCGGTGCTGAACAACATCGACGCCCGCCGGCTGAACAGCACCAACCTGAACTGGGTGTGGGAGAACACGGCGACGTATAACCGCACCTTCGCCACCGACCACAGCCTGACCCTGCTGGCCGGCTACGCCGCCCAGTACAACACGGCGGAAGGCAGCACGGTATCGGGCCAGACGGGCACCTACACCAACACCAACATCGAATATCCCACCGCCGCCGGCCAGGTGTTCGGCTCCGGCCTGTTCAACACTTCCAACGCCCTTACCTCGGTATTTGGGCGGCTCGACTACGCCTTTAAGGAGCGCTACATTCTGACGGCTGCGCTACGCACGGACGGCTCGTCGCGCTTCGGCCCCGATAACCGGTACGCTACGTTCCCTTCCGTGGCCCTGGCCTGGCGCGTGGCGGAGGAGAACTTCATCAAGCAGTTCTCGGCCATCAGCGAACTGAAGCTGCGCGCCAGCTATGGCGTGACCGGCAACAACAACATCGGCGACTACAACTACCAGAACTACCAGCAGGCGACCAACTACGTGTTTGGCACTGGCAACGGCACCCGCGCGTTCGGCTTCTCGCCCAACGGCGTGGCCGTGAGTAACCTGAGCTGGGAAACCAACACGCAGTACGACGCCGGCTTCGACCTGGGCCTGTTCCGCGACCGCATTTACCTGACCGTGGCGGCCTACCAGCGCAACACCACCGACCTGCTGCTGAACCGCAATATCCCCTCCATTCTGGGCTTCGCGTCGCGGTCGCTGGCCAACGTGGGCGAGGTGCGCAACCGCGGCCTGGAGTTCCAGCTGAACACGGTGAACGTTCAGGGCAAAGCCTTTTCCTGGAGCACTTCGGCCAACCTGTCCGTCAACCGCAACCAAGTCATCGCCCTGTCCGGGGCCAACGAGCAGCTGACCTATGATGCCGTATTTGGCTACGGCAGCTCGATTCGGGTGGTGCCGGGCCAGCCGCTGGGCGTGTTCTACGGCTACCAGCAGGAAGGCATTTACCTGAACCAGGCCGACATCGACGCCAGCCCGAAATGGACCGGCAACGGCACCGTGGTGCGTCCCGGCGACTTCAAGTTTAAGGACGTGAACGGCGACGGCGTTATCAATACCCTCGACATTGGTGTTATCGGCAACCCGTTCCCGAAATTCACCTACGGCCTGCAAAACACCTTCGGCTACAAGGATTTGTCGCTGGCCGTGACGGTGCAGGGCTCGCAGGGCAACGACGTGCTCTACGGCGCCGACCGCTACACCGTGAACGGGGCCGGCGGCACCAACGCCCGCATTGAGGAGCTGAACCGCTGGCGCTCGCCAGAAGACCCCGGCGACGGCAAAACGCCCCTGGCCACCTTCCGGGGCTCCCTCAAGTCGGTGTTCAACTCCTACTACGTGCATGACGCCTCGTTTTTGCGCATCCGCAACGTGACGCTGCGCTACAGCGTGCCCGGTGAGTGGATGAAGCGCGCCAGCCTGCAGAGCCTGGCCGTGTATTCCAGCATTCAGAACCTGTACACGTTCACGAAATACTTCGGCTACAACCCCGAAGCCAACAACTACGGCAACACCACCGCCCCCACCTACGGCGTCGACCAGGGCTCCTACCCCATGGCCCGCACCATCACGTTGGGCGTGCAGCTGGGCTTTTAGCAAGCAGCCGGCTAGCCGAACAGTCATGCAGAGCGCAGCGAAGCATCTTGCCCGCTTCGTTGCCTTCAGCAGTGATTACT
>JALYUI010000067.1 GCA_030853845.1 Bacteroidota bacterium
CAACTGGCTTAACGTGCCCACGCGCGGACTCGCAGAGTCCACGCTACTGCGGCTGCATCTGCCGCCGGCGCTGCCGGTCGGCGCGCTTCTGGCGCACCCACTCGGGCCAGGTGGCGGGGTCTTCGGCCTCGTAGATGCGCACGGCCTGGTCGGGCTGCGGGGCCAGTTGCTCGTCCAGGCTGCTGCCCAGGATTTGAGCAGCCGTCTGTACGCCGGAGTAGGTGGCCCCGGCCACACCGTGCGACAGAATGCTGGCCCCGCACAGGTACAGGCCCTCGATTTCGGATTTGCTACCGAAGGCGAAGGGGCCGGTTTGCCAGAAGTTTTTTTCGGTACCGTACACGTTGCCCCGCGTAGCCTGCACGTAGAACTCGTTGGTGAGCGGGGTGCCCAGCTCCTGCCGCACAATGTGCCCCCGAATGCCCGGCACGGCCTTTTCTACACTATTGAGCAGCTTGTCGGCGATGCGCGCCTTGAACTGCTCGTAGGCGCTGCTGTGGTAGTCGTCGCTGCCCCGGTCGAATTCTTCAAACGCCTTGAAATCCAGAAATGTAACGACCTCCAGGCAGTGGTGGCGGCCGTCGTAGCTGGCGGGGTCCTTGAGCGTGGTGCAGCTCAGGAACAGGGCCGGAAACTCGTCTTCGGCCAGGATGTCGGCGGCCTTCATCTCGCCAAAAAGCTTATCGAGGTTGGGGTGGCGCATCATCCAGATATTGCCCGAATCGAGGCCGGCGGCGCGCACGTCCATATCCACCGTCAGGAATAGCATCAGTGAAGTCACCGAGTAGCTGGTTTTGGCCAGCTTGGCCTTCAGCCTGGGGCTGAGGTGCTCGTGGCCGACCAGCTGGTAGGTTTTGGCCGGGTCGGCGTTGGAGATGATGCGGGCGGCGTGAAAGACTTCGCCCGAAGCCAGCTCTACGCCCACGGCGCGGGTTTTCTTGCCAGCCGGCTCGGTGAGGATGCGCGCCACGGCCGCGCCGGTGCGAATTTCGCCGCCGTGCCGCTTCAGGGCCAAAGTCATGGCCTTCACGATGGCCGCCCCGCCCCCGCTGGGGTAGAATCCCCCTTCCAGATAATGGCCCATCACGGCGCAGTGCAGCGGGAAGCTGGCCTGGGACGGCGGTAGGCCGTGGTCGCCGCACTGCACATTGAGGATGCCCTGGAGCAGGGGGTCCTTGATGTGCCAGTCCATCACACGCTTCAGCGAAAACAGGCCGTACTTGCCCAGCTGCGCCGTGCGGTACGGAATGGTAAGGGTATCCCAGAACCCATTCATGCGCGGGATGAGGTGCAGCTGCTCGTTCACCTGCTGCACCACGGTCAGGTACTTGCGCAGGCCCTCGCGCTCGTGCGGAAATCGGGCCGCCAGCGACTCATACAGCGCTTCGGGGCCGGCGGGCAGGTCCACGCGCTCGTCGCCAATCCAGCAGTGCTCGTAGCCGGCCGGGTTCATGCGAAAAAACGTTAGGTCGTTTGCGATGCCCAGCCCTGCATAAAGCAGGCTGGTCGAAGTACCCGGGGCCACCATGCCGATGTAGTGCACGCCGGGGCTGAAGCGGTGGCCGTCGAGGTAAAAGCTGTGGCACCAGCCGCCGGGCACGTAGTGCTGTTCGAGCACCAGCACGCGCTGCCCGGCCCGCGCCAGGCAAATGGCCGCCGCCAACCCGCCCGCGCCCGAGCCGATGATGATAGAATCGTAAGCCGCCATGCGTCAGTAGTTGAGTGGAAGGAGCCCCTGCGGAGCCGTCGAGACGGGAAATTACGGCATAACCCGTCGGATTCCGTCGGGGCCGGGGCTTTCGCGGCACCAACGGTGGTGTACCTGCCGCATTTCTCACTCGATTCCCCGCTTTACGCTGATTACCGGCCCGCTTTGCCCCCGCAGTAGCACACATGAAAAAGCCCTTCCTGCGCAGGGCAGAAAGGGCTTTTTGCTGTGATCCCGCTGGGATTCGAACCCAGGACCCGTACATTAAAAGTGTACTGCTCTACCAGCTGAGCTACAGAATCGGTACCTTGTCACTTCAAAAGGCGATACCTTTTTTGTGGGCACAAAAGTACGGCGACCTTTGCGACTACACAACCCCGATGCAAAAAAAAGTCTCTCTCTGGCCGATGCTGCCCCTTTTACTGAGCTTAATTCTACTGCCTCTCTGGGCTTTGGCTTCGCAGCCGGTGGCGGAAAAAATTTCCCCACCGCCCACATATAGCCCACTCATTGCCCCGCAACGGGCCGATTCGCTGTTTGCGGCCGGGCAATATGCCGCTGCTTTTCCCGGCTATAAGCAGCAGGTTTTTCAGCAGCAGCGTGCTTCGCCCGCGCTACTGCTGAAGATGGCCTATGCCCAGCAGCAGCTGGGCCACTATCCCGCCGCGCTGCTCTACCTGAGCATGGCCCAGGCCCGACAGCCGCGCGTGCAAACCTGGCAGCAAATGGCTTCGCTCGCGGCCCAGCACCGCTTGGTAGGCTACCCCAATACCTGGCAGCAGGAGCTGCGGGTGCAAGCTCAGCGCTACTACTACCCCGGCCTTCAGGCGCTGCTGGCCGGGGCCGTGGTAGGGGCCGTGGTGCTGCTGCTACGCCGGCGCGCCGGGCCTGGCAGCTGGCTGGTATATACCGCCTACGTGGCCCTGCTGGCGGGCTACCTGCACTGGCTGCGCCCGGCTCCGGCGGGGCTGGTGGCCCGGGCGGGCGCGGCCCTGATGGCCGGGCCGGGGGCTGGTGCGGCCTGGCTGAGTACGGCCGCGCTGGGCGACCGCCTGCCCGTGCTGGGCCGCGACGATATCTGGTACCGCGTGCAGTGGCAGCAGCGGGTGGCCTTTGTGCGGGCCGCCGATTTGCTGGTGGTGGAATAGCAGCACTGGGGTTTCGCCATGAAATTTTCAATCACTCATCTTTTTTAACCTTCCGGCAGCCGCCACGGGCGTAGCCGGCCGCCGCCCCGTGTGGCTGCCGCCCAACCGATACTTTTACGTCCATGTCAACCTCCCTTACGCTTTCGGGCCTGTTTCTGTACCCGGTAAAATCGCTGGGCGGCTACGCCGTGGCCGAGGCCGAAGTAACGCCGCGCGGCCTGCGGCACGACCGCCGCTGGCTGCTCGTGGATGAGCGCAACCGCTTCCTTACCCAGCGCCAGCACCCCGGGTTGGCCCTGCTGGCCGTGGCCCCGGCCTACAATGGTTTTTTGATTACCCACCGCCAGCGCCCCGAGCTGCTGCCGCTGTTCATTCCGTTCGAGGCCCAGCCCGACCGCACGCTGTTCGTGACGGTGTGGGACGACATACTGTGGGCCTGGCGGGGCACCCCCGAGGCCGACGAGTGGCTGAGCGCGGCCCTGGGCCGCGCGTGCCGGCTGGTGTATATGTCCGACATGGTGCGCCGCGACGTGGAGCCGGCCCTCAACCCCGAAGGCCAGCTCGTGAGCTTCGCCGACGGCTACCCCTACCTGCTGGCCGGCGAGGCCGCGCTGGCCGACCTCAATACCCGCCTGGCTGAGCCGGTGGGGCTCGACCGCTTCCGACCAAACCTGGTGTTTGCCGGCGGCCCGGCGTATGATGACGACCATTGGGCGCAGTTTCAGATTGGCGTGGTGCCGTTCCGCGCGGTGCGGGGCTGCGGGCGCTGCGTGCTCACCACCATCGACCAGCAGACGGCCGCCAAAAACCCGCTCGGCGACCCGCTGCGCACCCTGGCCACCTACCGCCAGGCCGAAAACAGCACGCTGTTTGGCCAGAACGTGACCGGGCCAGCCGCCGGTACCCTGCGCGTGGGCGATGCCGTGACGGTGCTCAGCCGCAAGTAGCGCCCGGGCAGGCGGTAACCTGGGCTGCGGCTGCGGCGTTGGGGAAGGCCGCGCCGCTAAAGGTGCCGCTGCCCAATGGAACTGGATTACCTACTGGATTTTCTGCGCCGCCTGGCGGCTGATAATACGACCGTCTGGATGGCCGAACACCGCGCCGACTATCAGCGCGCTCGCGCCGCCTGCACCGAGCTGGTATGCCGCGTGCTGGCCCGCGTGGCCGCCACCGACCCCGACCTGGCCGACCTCACGCCGGCCGCCGTGCTGTTTCGCCTCCACAAGAACGACCGCACCCAGCGCGACCCCGAGCCCTACAAGCGTCGCATGGGCGCGGGCCTCAAGCGCGGCGGCCGCCACGCCCCGCGCGCCGGCTACTTCATTGCCGTGCAGCCCGATGGCAAGAGCTGGCTGGGCGCGGGCACCTTCCACCCCACCCCGGAAATGCTGGCTGCCATTCGGCAGGAAATCCACTACGACGCGGCCGGGTTTCACCGGCTGCTGGAGGAGCCGGGATTTCGGCGGCATTTCCCGGCCGGGCTCGATATGAGCGGGCCGCAGCTCATCCGGCCGCCGCGCGGCTACGCCGCTACCGACCCCGATTTAGCCTGGCTGAAGCTGAAGACGTTTGGCGCGGGGCAGTTTTTTACCGATGCGGAGGTGCTGGCCCCGGATTTTGTGGAACGACTGGTGGCTGGCATGGCGGCGGCGCGGCCGCTGGTCGATTTTTTTAACGCGGCGCTGTGAGAAGGCAACGAAAAAGAACGTCATGCTGAACATTCCGCGCATTAAGCGGCGATGAAGCATCTCTACCGCAGCAGTAACTTCTTTCGATTGAATTACTACCACACGCGAGATGCCTCGGCTGCGCTCAGCATGACGTGCATAATTGCTCCCTGCTTCCTCCTAAAACAACCCAAACAGGGTGTTGTCGATTTTCTCGATGACGGTGCCCAGGTCTTCGGGGTTGCGCACGTAGTCGAGCTCGTTCACGTCGATGATGAGGCTGCGGCCGGCGCTGTAGGTGCTAATCCACTTCTCGTAGTGCTCGTTGAGGTTCTTGAGGTACTCGATGCTGATGGTGTTCTCGTAGTCGCGGCCGCGCTTCTCAATCTGGCCGATGAGCTTGGGCAGGTCGGCGCGCAGGTAGAGCAGCAGGTCGGGGGGCGCGACGAGGTCAATCATCGACTCGAACAGGGCGTAGTAGTTGTTGTAGTCGCGGGTTTCGAGCAGGCCCGACTCGTGCAGGTTGGCCGCGAAGATGTGGGCATCCTCGTAGATGGTGCGGTCCTGAATGATGCCCTTGCCGGCCTTCTGCAACTCCTTGATGCGCTGCGTCTGGCGGAAGCGACCGTTGAGGAAATACACCTGCAGGTGGAAGGCCCAGCGGGGCATGTCGTGGTAAAAATCCTTCAGGTAAGGATTGTCGTCCACGTCTTCCAGAAATACTTCCCAGCGAAAATGCTGAGCCAACTTATGAGCCAGGGTGGTTTTGCCGGCCCCAATGTTGCCGACGATGGCAATGTGCATAGGTGTAGGAATAGAATCAGGTACGAAACAACGGAATTTCAAAGGTAATCTTTTCCGGCCTTTCGCATCTGTCGGGAGAATGAATTGCGTATGTTTGAAGCCCCACCAGCTGTTCGTGTTATGGTCGCAACCGATACTCTTCCCGTACTCGCCGTAGTCGACCGTTACGGAGCCCCGCTGGCTGATTTCTACTACATTCCGCAAGGGTCGGTCATGTACATCCGCTGGCACGGCAACCTCACGGCAGAGGAGGTTATCCGGGCCGTGAGCGAAGGCACTCTGCTGATGGCTACCTGCCCGTTTACGCGGGTACTCAACGACAAGCGTGAAACCACCGGCGACTGGAGCGAGGCCCTGCCCTGGCTCGAATACGAATGGCTGCCGCTGGCCGTGGCGGGCGGCATTCGGGCGGTGGCCTACCTGCTCTCGCCCGACCTGGAATCGCAGGTGGTGAGCCAGGAGTTCATGGACGAAATTGGTCGGCAGCTGCACACGGCCCTGTTTATGCACGAGGAGCCGGCCCGCATCTGGCTGTTGCAACAATAGCGGGCGGCCCGCACTTATCCCCTGCCGCCTACCTGCATCCCCGTCGATGTTTACCACGCCCGGCACCCATCTGACCACGCTAGCCGACAAGTATGGCGAGCGGCTGGTTGACCTCTACTATGTGGAAGCCGATGCGCTGCTGTTTCTGCGTTGGCACGGGCATGTAACGGCTGACGAGATTGTGCGGGCTATTACCGAAGGCGGCCAGTGGCGCACTCGATATACCTACCAGCGCATTCTCAACGACAAGCGCGCGGCCAGCGGCGAGTGGTCGGAAGCCCTGCCCTGGATACAGTACGAATGGACCCCGCGCGCCGTAGCCCGTGGCATCCGGGCGATGGCCGACATTGTATCGCTGCAAATTGGCGACCGGCCCGTAACCGAGGCTTTTGCCCAAGCCGTGCGCGACCAGCTGCCGGTGGCCGTTTTCACCAACGAAGCCGAAGCCCTGCGCTGGATTCGCTCGCAATGAGGGGCCAGGTTGCTCGCGGGCCATTCCCCAGAGCCGGGCGGATGCGGCAGTTTCGGTTTTTTCGGCGCAATTTCGTGTTTTGCTGCTCGTATGACTTCTGACGCCCCTGCCGCCCCGCCCCGCATCGAGCCTGCTGCCGTGCAGGACATTGCCACCATCATCCGGCTGGCCGAGGCCACCTGGGAACCCACCTACCGCTTCATCATCTCGGAGGAGCAGTTGGAGTACATGTACCGGGTGATTTATTCGCCGGCGGCCCTGAAACGGCAGATGCAGGAGCAGCAGCACGTATTTCTGGTAGCCTGGGTGGAGGGTGAGCCGGCCGGCTTCGCCTCGTTTTCGCCCCAGCCCGCCGAGGCCGGCACCGAGGGTGCAACGGGCTACAAGCTGCACAAGATTTACGTGCTGCCCACCCGGCAGGGCCAGGGCCTGGGCCAGCACCTCATCGAGGCCGTGGAAAACGCCGCCCGTGCCGCCGGCGGCCACTTCCTCGACCTGAACGTGAACCGCTACAACCCCGCCATTGCCTTCTACGAGCGGCGCGGCTTTACGCGCCAGCGTGAAGTCGACGTGCCCATCGGCCCGTATTTTATGAACGACTACATCATGAGAAAAGAGTTATGAGTTTTGAATTATGAGTTATGAATTGGGCAGCGCCTGACGTATGAAAGGGAGCATCATTCAGCAGAAGTCTTACGATTTTGCTTCGCGGATTGTGAAGGCGTACAAGTTCCTGGTGAATGAGCAGCGGGAATATGTGCTCTCGAAACAACTACTGCGCAGCGGCACTTCCATTGGCGCTAATGTCGAAGAAGCGCTAGCTGCCAGCTCCACGGCCGATTTCATCAACAAGCTCAATATTGCCGCCAAAGAGGCCCGCGAAACTTCCTACTGGCTCCGCCTGCTCCGCGACAACGACTTCCTACCCGAATCAGCCTTCGAATCCATTCATGCCCATAATCTCGAAATCACTAAAATTCTTTCCAGCATCCTCCTAACCACCAAGGAAAAGCAAAATCCCCAAACACCCCCAACTCATAACTCATAATTTTTAACTCATAACTCAACATGAAACTCACCGTTCTTTCCAATGGCTCCCTCCGCGTGGAGGGCGAAAATATTGAGCTCGTCGATGCCCAGGGCCAGCCCTACGGCCTCGGCGGCCGCGAGCGCATCAGCATCTGCCGCTGCGGGCTCTCCAAGCAGAAGCCCTTCTGCGACGGCTCGCACAAAGGCCACTTCGAGCACGACGCCGTCGCGTTCGACCTGCCCGCGCCCAAGCCGGCCCTGTAGGTCCGCACCCCCCGCAAAAAGCCCGCTGACCCATTGGCCAGCGGGCTTTTTCGTGTTTCAGCCATTCCCTATTACTCCACCACCAACCGCTGGGTGAGTGCGCCGCACTGCACCACGTAGGTCCCGGCGGGCAGCCCGCGCAGGTCCAGCTCGGCCTCGGGGCCGGCCGGGGCGGGGTAGCGGCGCACCACCCGGCCCAGCGCATCGGTGAGGGTGAGGGGCTGGCGGGGGGCGCTGGCGGGCAGGCGCAGAGTGGCCGTGCCGTAGGCCGGATTGGGGAAGAGGGCGGCCGGCGCGGCTTTCTGGGCAGCGGCGGTGGCTAGCG
>JALYUI010000407.1 GCA_030853845.1 Bacteroidota bacterium
GTGTCGAGCAGGTCACCGGGCCACCACTCCACGCCCGGGGCGGCATCAGCCGGCACCGCGCCCCGGTGCAGCGCCCGCACGGCCAGGCCCCGCGCCCGCAACGCCCGCAGCAGAAAAGAACCAATGAGGCCGGTGCCGCCAGTGACGAAAACCATATAATCAGTGGTTAATGATAAGCGGTTGAAGGGGAGTTAAGGCCGATGATGGCTAGCGCTAGCTGCGAATAATCATCTACCGCTAATCATTCACCAGTGCCTACAGCGTGTTATTCAGCAGCGGCAGCTGTAGCAGCTTTTCCATGTGAGGCTGAGCCAGGGTGCGCTTGAGCAGGGTATCGGTGTGGCGCAGGTGGTGGGCATCGGTCCCCACGAAGTCGACCAAGCCCCCATCCACCAGCTGCTCGGCCACCTTTTTGGCGGCCGGCGAGTAATAGCCGGCCAGCGAATTCAGGTTCACCTGGAGCAGGATGTCGTAGTCGCGGCGCATTTTCTCGATTTCGGCAAAGCGCCCGTACAGGTAGGTGTAGCGCTCGGGGTGGGCCAGCACCGGCCGGTAGCCCTGCGATTTCATCTCGAACACCACCTCATAGAAATTTAGCGGCTCGTTCATGTAGGAGGTTTCGAACAGCAGGTAGCGCTTGTCGCCGCCGAAGGTGAGCATCTCGGTACCATCGGCCAGCTTACGGCCCAGAAACTCGTCGAGGTAATACTCGGCGGCGCAGTCGAGCACCACGTCGTTCAGGCCCACCGCAGCCGCTTCGGTGCGCAGCAGCTCCAGCGCGGCCCGAATGCCTTCGGGGGTGTTCTTGTAGAAGTCGCCCATGATGTGGGGTGTCATCACCAGCTTGCGGTAGCCCAGGTCGCGCAGGGCTCGCAGCAGGTCGAGCGAGTGGGCCACGGTTTCGGCTCCGTCGTCGAGCCCGGGCAGCAGGTGCGAGTGCATATCGGTCCCGAGCAAAGCCAGGCTGGCTTTTTCCGGACACATCACCGCCGTTGTATCACCGCCAAACAAGCGCTGCCAGAACGAAGCCATCAGCTACGGATGTTTAAGTAAAGAATTTTTTGAGCTTTTCCCCAACCGTCAGGGGTTTCACTGCCGGTTCTTCGTAGTAGCCCTGCCCGTAGGCCCCATAGCCGTAGCCGTAGCCGTAGCCATAGCCATAGCCGTAGCCTGAACCGCCGGATTGCGCATCGTTGAGGATGGTGCACATCCGGGTGAGGTTATTACTGCGAATCAGGCGGTTTATATTTTTCAGGAAGGTTTTACGCGAGTATCCGGCCCGTACAATGTATAGCGGGATGTCAGCCTTGCGCATAATCAGTACTCCATCCGTAACCAAGCCCACTGGCGGCGTATCGATGAGGATTACATCGTAAATCTTAAACAGTTCAGCAATCATTTTATCGAACTGGGCGCTCAGAATCAGCTCCGACGGGTTCGGCGGCGTAGGGCCGGCCGAGATAAACTGCATCGACTCGATGGAAGTGGGCTGAATGCACTCCTGCACACTGTGGCGGTCGATGAGGATGGTGCTGATGCCCTTCACGTTCTGGGCCCCAAAGGCCAGGTTCACCTTGGGCTTGCGCATATCCAGGTCCAGAATAATCACCTTCTGTCCCGACAAGGCAATAATACCACCCAGATTTACCGTAACAAACGTTTTGCCCTCGCCCGAAATGGTGGAGGTCACGGAAATCAGCCGCTTCTTCTTGGCCGAACTGATGAAATCCAGGTTCGTCCGAATTGAGCGGATAGACTCGGAAATGGCCGATTTGGGGTTTTTATCCACCACCAGGCGCGACACTTCCATCTTTTCTTTGTCGTAGGTTGGAATGATGCCCAGCACCGAAGCTTTGGTGGTGCGCTCAAGCTCGCGTACGTTCGTCACCGTGTTGTGCATGAAATAGCGCACGGCGATAAGCCCCAGCCCCAGGCCCAGCCCGCCAATCAGCCCGATGGCGTACACCATCAGGCGGTTGGGCGAAATCGGGGCGGCAGGCGGCGAGGCCGGGGATAGAATATCGAAGTCAGGGGTAGCGCCAGCCTTCTCGATATTGAATTCCAGCTTCTTATCCAAGAGCATTAGATAAGATTTCTCGAATAGCTCCAGGGGGCGCTGCAGGCGGGTGAGCTCGGTGCCTTTGGCTGGCAGCTGTTGCATCTCGCCCATGAGCTTATCGCGCTGTGCCGTGAGCTCGGCTAACGCGGTACGGAGCAGGCGCTGGTTTTGCGACAACAGGCGGCGAACGTTATTGCGCGCAAAAGCCAGCTTAGCCTGCTCCGCTTTTACGGCTTCCGTTTTTTCGGTGTAGGAGCGGCTCAGGCGCCGCAGGTTCCACTGCAGGCTATTGAGTTCGGCCAGCTGCTCGGTAAGCTGGGGGTCTTCAATAGCGGCCAGCGCCGGAATACTCTGCTGCACCGACTGGGTTTCGTCGCGCGTGAGCTGGTCCTGGCTGGCCATGCTCGACACGCCATCCAAGAGCGTTATCTTCTTAATGAACTCCTGGCGGTCCAGTTCCAGCTTCTCCAGTTTCCCACTGATTGTGCCCACCTCCGCTTTCACATCGTACGCTCCCGAACGCTGCTGGAACTGTTGCAGGTTATCTTCCGCCTGTTGCAGATTATTGCGATTTTCCTCCGAAATCATATCCAAGAAGTGCAGCTGCTTCCGGGTCGCCTCCGATTTACTCGCCAGCTTTTCTTCCAGATACACTGAGTCGATTTTATTGACGATATTCTGGGCCTTTTCCGCATTGAAATCGCTGAACGAGATGCCGATGGTATTGGCATCAGGGTTGACAATCTCAACGGTCAGATTTTTATCCAGGTACTTATTAACCGTAATGTCATCCTGAATGGTAAAGTGGTAGCTGCCCTCCAGGGCCGCCTCGTTCAAAAAAGGGGTTGCCAGCACCTGAAGCGTCAGGTCCGGCAGTTTCACTTCCTTACCTAGCGTCACCTCAATGCTCTGCGGGCGTTTCTGGGTCAGGTAATCGATGCGCACATGCTGGGCGTCCACAAACTTCAGCTCGAACCGTCGATTGTACACGCTGTTGTCGTGCACCTTGTACACAATTCGGAACGGCGAAGTCCCGTACATCTCCGATTCCAGCACGGTGCCCTGCACGTAGTAGTTCACATCCAGGGCCAGCGAGTCTTTCAGGCGGCGATAAATGATATTGGACTTAATCAGTTCAACTTCACCGGCCAGCTTCGTATTGTGCGTTTTGTCGGCTATT
>JALYUI010000074.1 GCA_030853845.1 Bacteroidota bacterium
AACCTGGTTTCCGGCCCGCCCGCCGGGTTTCGTCTGCGCCGCTACTCCCATACTTTCTCTCCCGCCCATGCTCACCAACCTCGAACACCTCGGCCTGGCCGTGCACGACCTCGAAGCCGCCACCGCGCTCTATACCGCTCTGCTCGGCACGGCACCCTATAAGCAGGAGCACGTCGCAAGCGAAGCCGTTGACACCGTTTTCTTCAAAGTCGGGGGCTCCAAGATTGAGCTGCTGGCCGGCACCTCGCCCGATAGCGCCATCACGAAGTTCCTGGCGAAGAAGCCCGAAGGCATTCACCATGTCGCCTTCGAGGTCGACGACATCCGGGCCGAGATGGCCCGGCTGCGAGGGGAGGGCTTCGTGCTGCTAAATGAGGAGCCCAAGCGTGGGGCCGATAACAAGCTGGTGTGCTTCGTGCACCCCAAAAGCGCCGCTGGCGTACTGGTAGAGCTCTGCCAGACGATTTTGTAGTCCGGACGCGGCGAGTCCGGGCATCCCCCAATTTTCCCAAACACCACTAGCTATGAACCGTTTCCAACAAGAAGTCGATGCTGCCATCGATGCGCTGCTGCTGCAGCAGGTGATTCTGTACCCCACCGATACCGTGTGGGGCGTGGGCTGCGATGCCGAAGCCCCGCCCGCCGTGAAGCAGCTTTATCAGCTGAAGGGCCGCGAGGCCGGCAAGCCCAGCATCGTGCTGGTGGCCGATTTGGCCATGCTGAAGCGCTACGCTGGCGAAGTGCCGGCGGAGCTGGAGGACATGCTGGCCACCGATACGCGGCCGACCACCTACATCCTGCCCGCCAGCCGCGCCGTGGCGTCGGAGCTGGTTGCACCCGATGGCACCGTGGGCCTGCGGGTGGTGAAAGACGAGTTCTGCCATAAGGTGGTGCGCCGCCTGGGCCACGGCCTGGTATCGACTTCGGCCAATAAGGCCGGCGAGCCTACGCCAGCGGTGTATGCGGAAGTGGATGCCGCCATCGTGCGCGGGGCCGACCACGTGGTGAACTGGCGGCAGGACGACGACACCCGCACCCAGCCCTCGCGGGTGGTGCGGCTGGGCGCGGGCGGCCAGCTGGAAGTGGTGCGGGAGTAGCCGTCCGTCATTGCGAGTGGAGCGCAGGTAGCACGTTCTGCCCGCAACCCCGAACTTTGCGCCCATGCATACGCCCCGCCTGCCCGATTTGCCCATTTTCCAGACCATTGCCGCCGCTGCGGCCGAGCTGGGCCAGCCGGCCTACGTGATTGGCGGCTACGTGCGCGATTTGGCCCTGGGCCGCGCCAGCAAAGACATTGACGTGGTGACGGTGGGCGACGGCATTGCGCTGGCCCAGGCGGTGGGCACTAAGCTGCCGGGCCGGGGCCGCGTGCAGGTATTCAAGAACTTCGGCACGGCCATGCTGCCGACCAAAGAGGCCGGCGATATTGAATTCGTGGGGGCCCGCAAGGAGAGCTACCGCACCGACTCGCGCAAGCCCGAAGTAGCGGCCGGCACCCTGGACGAAGACCTGGCCCGCCGCGATTTCACCATCAATGCCCTCGGCCTGAGCCTGAACCCAGCCGACTTCGGCGCGCTGGTGGACCGCTACGAGGGCATGAAGGACCTGGCGAGCAAAACCATCCGCACACCGCTGGGGCCGGACGTGACGTTCTCGGACGACCCGCTGCGGATGATGCGCGCCATTCGCTTTGCTTCGCAGCTGAGCTTTGATATTGAGCCCGATACGTTCGATGCCATCGGCCGCAACAAGGACCGGATAAAGATTGTGTCGCAGGAGCGCATCACCGTCGAGCTGAACAAGATTATTGAGTCGCCCACGCCGAGCTACGGGTTCAAGCTGCTGTTTCAGACGGGCCTGTTGCAGCTCATCTTCCCCAAGATGGCGCTGCTGCACGGGGTGGAAAAAGTAGGCACCCACGCCCATAAGGATAATTTCTACCACACGCTACAGGTGCTCGACAACGTGGCTGCCGCCGGCGGCGACCTGTGGCTGCGCTGGGCTGCCGTGCTGCACGACATCGCCAAACCCGTCACCAAGCGCTACTTCCCCAAAGTGGGCTGGACGTTTCACGGCCACGAAGACAAGGGAGCGCGTTGGGTGCCCGGCATCTTCACCGACCTGAAGCTGCCGCTGGGCGAGGAGATGCGCATGGTGCAGAAGCTAGTGAAGCTGCACCTGCGCCCCATTGCGCTGGTGAAGGAAGCCGTGACCGACTCGGCCGTGCGCCGCCTGCTGTTCGAGGCCGGCGACGACATCGACCGGCTGATGCTGCTGTGCCGGGCCGACATCACCAGCAAGGACCACGAGCGCAAGGCCCGCTACCTGCGCAACTTCGGGCAGGTGGAGGAGAAGCTGAAGGAAGTGGAGGAAAAAGACCACCTGCGCAGCTTCAAACCCGTGATTACCGGCGAAATCATCATGGCTACTTTCGGCCTGAAACCCTCGCGCGCCGTGGGCGAGCTGAAGGAGGCCGTGATGGAAGCCATCCTGGAAGGAACCATTAAAAACGAGTTGGAGCCAGCCCTGGCCTTCCTGTTGCAGCAGGGGGCGACCAAAGGACTGGCTCCGGAAGAAGGCTTCGTTCACTCACCAAACTAAGCCTGGCTTCTTTCTCTGTTTTTCTTCGGGGTGATAGATGTTTCTATACGGCGAAGGTTGCCTGCGAAGTTGTCGCGGAGCGCAAAATTTCGGTGAACTACAGCCGTTTAACGCTGGACACCCCCACGGCGTCGACCTTCACGCTGCCGGGGTTGCCGCTGTAGGCTACTTCGCTGGCACCCACGGCATCACCGCGCAGGCTTTCGGTTACCTGGAGGCGGGCTTTGCAGGCCCCGGTAAGCTCCACCTTGGCGGTGCGCACCTTCAGGTTGGCTGCTTCGAGTTCGCAGGCCATCGTCGATTCCAGGATGAGGTTGTCGGCCTGGCCGGTGGCGGTGGTGCGGCAGGCGGCGGCCTGCTCCAGGCGCAGGG
>JALYUI010000098.1 GCA_030853845.1 Bacteroidota bacterium
GAACTGGATGAACACGCCGGTGACGGGCAATACTTCGTGGCGGCGCGACGACGACGGCATCAGCGCGGCCTGGACCAGCCCGACCGCAGGGGCCTTCACCCCGGCCGGCAGCCCGCTGAGTGGGGGCACCAGCCTGCATTCGGCCCGCTTTCATGCCTACTACATCCAGAACCGGGGCGTGGGTACGCTCGACCTCTACACCAACCTGAGCAGCGGCACGGGTACGCCCACGCTCACCTTCGACTACATCAATACCTCGGGCACCGACTCGCTGCGCGTGCAGTTCAGCACCGATGGCGGCACGACGTTCACCACCATTGCCGGTAGCGGCGTGGGCGTGGCCGCAGCCTGGACACGCCGTACCGTGAACCTGCCCACTACCGGCCTGACGGCTACTTGCGTGGTGCGCCTGCGCGCCGTGGGCGACTTTGGCAGCACCGATATTGGCGTCGACAACGTGCAGCTCGCCTTCGTGACCTGCCCGGCCGTAACGGGGGCCAGTATTTCGGGCATTACGGCGACCGGGGCCACGCTCAGCTTCACGCCGAGTGCCGGCTCGGCAAACTACACCATCACGGCAACGCCGGCCAGCGGTACGCCCGTTACCCAGACGGCCACGGGTTCGCCCGTGACGCTGACCAACCTGACTCCCAGTACGGTATACACGGTGAGTATTGTGAGTAACTGTGGCACGGCCAATGGCTCGTCGCAACCCACGGTGGTTACGTTCCAGAGTGGCTGCGTGGCCCCGGCCTACACGGCCGTGACCAGTACGACTTCGTACGCGCAGGACTTCGAGAACGCCTGGCTGAGCCAGTGCGCTACCAACGATGCGCCGGGAGCAAACTGGCTGAATACGCCGACCACTGGCAATGCCTCGTGGCGCCGCAACGACGATGGGGCCAGCGCGGCCTGGACCAGCCCAACGGTGGGTGCTTATACGCCCACGGGTAGCGTAGGCACACATTCGGCCCGCTTCCACTCCTATTATGCCGGGGCTAGTGCTATTGGCACCCTCGACCTGTATGTGAACCTGAGCGCGGCTGGGAATAAAGTGCTGCAATTCGACTACCTGAACACGGCCGGCAACGACTCGCTGCAAGTGCAGGTATCGACTGATGGCGGCACCACCTTTGGCGCGCCGCTGCTGCGCCTGGGGGTTAGCGGCACGGTGGCCCAGGGCTGGCAGCCGCAGAGCGTGAGCATCACCTCAACTTCGGCCACGACGGTTGTCCGCTTCCGGGGCAAGGTGACGACAACTTTCACCTCCGATATCGGCCTCGACAACCTGCGTCTGGGCATCCTGTCGGGCGTGCCCGGCTGCGCTACCAACCTTGCGCCAGCCAACGGTGCCACGGGCGTGGTACGCTCTCCTACCATCACCTTCAGCAGCGGCAGCGGCGTCACCACGGGCTACGACGTGTACTTCGGCACCACGGCCACGCCACCGCTGGTGAGCAGCAACCAGCCGGGCCAGAGCTACACGCCCGCCGGCCTCGCCGCCAACACCACCTACTACTACCAGATTGTGCCCCGCAACGCCAACGGCCCGGCCACGGGCTGCAGCGTGAGCAGCTTTACCACGACCAGCACCTTCGTGTATTGCAACACCAACCTGGGCAACTACTGCGGCACCGCCGATGTAGTGAACGTAACGGTGGGGGGCTCGGGCCTGAACAATTCGGGCACTGTCTGCAACTCATCGAACGGCAGCTCTTACACCTCTTACCCGGCCTCGGGTACGGCCACTGGCACACTGCTGCAGGGCCTGAGCTACCCGGTGAGCGTGACCACGGCGGCGGCGGCTATTATCTCGGTGTGGATTGACTTCAACCAGAACGGCACTTTTGAAGCCAGCGAATGGACGCAGGTGGCCACCACCAGCACGGCCAACCAGCCGTCGACGGTGAGTGTGCTGGTACCGGCTACGGCCCTGCTGGGCCAGACCGGGCTGCGCATCCGCAGCCGCTCGACCGGCAGCCCCAACGGTGCCGGCGATGCCTGCTCTGCGTTCGGCTCGGGCGAAACGGAAGACTACATCGTGACCATCGGGGCCGCCCCGAACTGTGC
>JALYUI010000105.1 GCA_030853845.1 Bacteroidota bacterium
ACCTGCGCCTGCGCCTCGAAGCCCTGGCCAACGGCCGGCCGCCACTGCCCGGCCTGGCCCTGCACCACGCGACCCTGCAACGGGTGCGCGACGTGGCCCGCAACCTCATAGGCCGCATGGGAAAAGGAAGTCATTCACCTATTCACTCATTCCCCCATTCACTCAGTCACTCAGTCACCCATTCACCCGTGGGCCTGCTCACCGCCCTGGCTTACCCCGACCGGCTGGCCCAGCGCGAAACCCCCGACCGGCTGCGCCTCGTGACCGGGCAGCGCGTGAGCCTGAACACCACCGACGTGGACCCGCAGGCCACGTTTTTCGCCGTGGCGCACCTGGCGGGTACGGCTTCGGCCCCGCGCGCCACGCTGGCCGCCCCGCTGGGCCAGGATGAGCTGGAGCTGGCCTTCGCCGACCAGATTACTACCACCGACGAGGTGTGCTACGACCCCGCCGCCCAGCGCGTGACCGGCCGCCGGGTGCGCCGCCTGGGCGCGCTGCTACTCGACGAAAAGGTCATCGGCCAGCCCGAACCGGTGCTGGTGGCCCGCGCCCTGCTGGCTTATTTGCAGGAAGCCGGCGTGGGCAAGCTGAACTGGACGCCCGCCGCCCGCCAGCTCCAGCAGCGGCTGGAGTTTCTGCGGCAGCATTTCCCGGCAACTGAAGCTGCGGAGCCCTGGCCGGCTTTCGACGATGACACCCTGACCCGGGAGCTGGCCGACTGGCTGGCCCCGCACCTGGCGGGCCTCAAAACCCTCGACCAGGTGCAGCGCCTCGACCTGTACGAGCCGCTGCTGGCCCGCCTGCCCGGTGGCTGGAGCCAGCGCCAGGAGCTCGACCGCCTGGCCCCGGCCGCGCTGGAAGTGCCCAGCGGCTCCCTCATCACCCTCGACTACGCCGACCCTGCCGCGCCCGTGCTGGCCGTGAAGCTCCAGGAGCTGTTCGGCCTCACCGAAACGCCCACCGTGGCCGCCGGGCGCGTGCCGCTGCTGCTGCACCTGCTTTCGCCCGGCGGCCGCCCGGCCCAGGTCACGCGCGACCTGCGCAGCTTCTGGGAGAAGGGCTACTTTGAGGTGCGGAAGGACCTGAAGGGCCGCTACCCGCGCCACCCCTGGCCCGACAAGCCAATGGAGCACATCCCGACCCGGCTGACCAAGAAGCGGCTGGGGCAATAGCGCCCCGGCCGGCCCCGGGTAGCCATTGGCCGGGGAATTGGCCGGGTACGCATAACAGTACCGTAACACAGGAAACAATTCCTTAACTTGGAGCTGTGAAACAGCTCTGCACATTGCTTTTAGGGGTTTGGCTGCTGGCCGCCGGGGTTGCCCGGGGCCAGGGCGGGGCACCCGTGGGCTGGCTGAAGCTGAGCACCGAAGTAGCGCTGCGCAGCCGCTGGAGCCTGTATGCGGAAGTGGAAACCCGGCAGGGCAACGCGCAGCTGGCCGGCCAACAGCTGGGCCGCGTGGGCTTCCGGCGGCACTTAGCCCCGGGCATCAGCTGCACCACCGGCTACGTGCTGGCAGCCAACGAATACGGCCGGGCCGACGCGCCCAAAACCCCCGAGCACCGCTTCTATCAGGAAATAGCCCTGGCCGAGCTGACCGGCGCGGTGCGCACCAGCCACCGCCTGCGCGTGGAGGAGCGGTGGCTGCGCCCGCTGCCCGAAGCCGCTTTCCGCTTTGCCCCGCGCCTGCGCTACCAACTGCGGCTGGTGGTGCCGCTGCACGCCGGCGGCATCCTGCCCGTGGGCAGCACCTACCTGGTGGCCGCCGATGAGCTGTTTGCCAGCCTGGGCCGGCGCGGCAACCGCAGCTTCCTCGAAGAAAACCGCGCCAGCGCGGGCCTGGGCTACCGTTTCAGCTCCCTGGCCACCATCGAGCTGGCCTACCTGCACCAAACCCAGTCGGCCGACTATGCCGGGCTGGGCCTGGCCCGCAACGCGGTGCAACTGAGCGTGGCGCTGGCCGCCCCCAGCCGCCCGGCGCTGGTGCGGCAATAGAGGCATTGCTCCGGTCCGACCGGTTGAAGTAAGGCCGAAATCGTTGGGGCTCATCACTCCGGTCGGACCGCCTGGAGCGGTCGGACCGGAGTGATG
>JALYUI010000106.1 GCA_030853845.1 Bacteroidota bacterium
GGGTTTTGGGGTCGCTCAGGCCGGTAGTGGGGCTCCAGCTGTAGGTGTAGCCGGGCAGCGCCGGGGTGCCCAGCAAAACCGAAGTCACACCGGGGCATACTGCGCGGGCCGGGCCGGCGTTGGCCACCGCGGCCGGGTTGATGGTCACGCGCACCGAGTCGATGCTCTGGCAGCCGGGGGCCGACGACACCGTCAGGCCGTAGTTCAGCACGATGGGTACGCCGGTGGTGTTGGTCAGCGTCACGGTGGGTTGGGCGGTGGTGGTGCTGCTCAGGCCAGTGGCGGGGGCCCAGCTGTAGGTGAGGCCCGCAATGGCCGCCACGCCGAGCGGGGTCGAGGCCACGCCCGAGCAAGTGCTGCGGTCGGGGCCGGCGTTGGCGGTGGGCGGCGGTGCCACGGTCACGGTCTGGGTGGCCGTGATGGTGCAGGTGCCGTCGGTGCCGGTCACGGTGTAGGTGGTGGTGGTAGTCGGCGACACGGTGATGGTCGCGCCGGTGTAGGTCTGGCCGCCGCCGGTCCAGGTGTAGGTGAGGCCGGCCGCGCCGGTCACGGCCAGCGTAGTCGAGGTGCCGAGGCACAGCGTCGGGGCCGTGGCCGTCACGTTCAGGGCCGCCAGCGGGCGAATGTCAATGGTTTTCGATACGGAGTCGGTCGGGCAGCCACGCGAGGAAATACCTTTCAGCACCAGCTGGCCGGTGGTAGCCGTGCCGTTGAAGTTCACCGTTACCGTATTGGTGCCCTGCCCGCTCACGATATTGCCGCCCGTGATGCGCCAGCTGTAGGACGCCGGCACCGGGCCGGCCGCCGTGTAGGTGCGCGTCGTAGCGCGGTCGCATACGGTGGTGGGGCCGCTGATGGCGTTTGGGCCAGCCGCCCGCGTTACCGTCACCCGAAAAATGTCGGCCGCCAGCTTGCCGCCGCAGCCATTGTCCTGCACCGTCACGCCGAGGTCGTAGGGCGTGGCGCGCGCATTGCCGCAGGCCGAGTTGAACACGAAATTGCCGCTCACCGAGCCATTGCCGGTGGCCGTGGCCGTGCCGGTGAGGTTGCCCGGCTGCACGGTGCCCTGGCTGCCGTTGAAGGTGGCATTGAACGGGCCGCTGCCGTCGAGGAGCACGCTGTTCACGGTGAGGACCAGCGGGTGGCCGCCGGTAGCCTGCGAAGCTGAAATCGGGATGGTCAGGGCCTGGCCTTCCTCAATGGTGTAGCTGCGCGGTATCGTTACCACGGGGGGCAGCACCGGGGGCGGTGTGGCCGGGCAGCTCGATACCACCAGCTGCAGGTCGCGCCGGGTGGTGCCAATGAGCACCTCATTGCCGTTGATGGTACGGTATTCCGACACGTCGACGGCCACCACGTACTTACCCTGCGTGGTGCCGCCGTACCGGGCCACGCCCGTGCTGGCATTAATCAGCGCAAAGTTGCCGGCCCCGGCCCCAAACGGGTTGGCAGCACTGAAACCGGTGCGGTACGGCACCGGGTTGGGCAGCGGCAGAAAGGTGTTAGGCAGGTTGTTGCCACCCGCGTTCTGAAACAAACCGAAGGGCGTGCCAAAGGAGTACACCAGCCGGTCGCCATCGGGGTCCACAGCATTATTGAGGGTAATGGTGGTATCGTTCTGGCACACCACGGCCACGGCGGTATCCGAAAATACCGGCGAGCGGTTGGTAATCAGCGGCGGGGCCATGCTCACGTACAGCGTCAGGGGCTGGTTGCCGGAGTTGTTGATGTTGTCGATGTCGTTGTTGCGGGCCGAAACCGAGTACACGGCATAGTAGCCATCGAACGACACGGGCAGGTTGATGGTCTGCACGTACTTACACAGGTAGAAGGGCTGGCTCGGCCCCTGCACGGCGCAGCCGACGGGCACGTGCGGCGACACCGGATTGCCCAGCGGCCCCTGCCGGTTAGCCGTGTAGAAGCCGATATTGGCATTGGTAGTGCGGTTATAAATACCCACCGTGGCATTGGCGGGCGGTGCGGTAATCCCCGGCGTACCCGGATAGAGGCCGTTGCTGTAAATCGTCACGGTCACTTCGTAGCGGAACGGTGCGGAAGTCGGGCCGTTGGCATCGAGGTAGCGGTAGCTCATCTCGCCGCCCAGCAGGTGGGTGGCCTGGGCCGGGCGGGCAGCAGCCAGCAGCAGAGTTAGCAGCACGAGCGAGCCCCAGAAGCGCCGTAGTAGGGTTGTGGTCATATTCAGGAAAAAGAGAGGGGGAGGAAGGCTGAAAAAACGAAGGCTGACGGCCAGCGCCCGACCCGTCCGGGGAGCCGGGGCCGGCCATCAACCAAGGGGAATGCAGGAGTTATTCGCGCACCACGCGGCGCACGGCGGTCTGGCCGTGGGCGTCGCGCAGGTGCAGCAGGTATACGCCGGCGGGCAGGGCGCTCAGGTCGAGCTCGGCCGTGGCGGTGGGGCCCAGGCGCAGGGCGGTGCGCAGCACGGTAGCGCCCAGCAGGCTCTGCACCTCGGTGGTGTAGAGGCCGGCGGCGCTGGCATCGGCCAGGGCCAAATACAGGTGGCCGTCGGGAGTAGGGGTGGGGTAGAGGCTCAGGCTGGGCAGGGCCTGGGCGTTGCGGGTGGCCAGGGGCTGCACGCGCAAAATGTAGTCCTCCACCTCGGCGTTCACGATGTTCACGCCGCAGGGGCTGGGCGTGCCGGTGTTGGCGTTGGCCTGCACCAGCACCCGCATCCGGAAGTTATTGGTCGTGATATTGGCCGGGATGGTGAACGTGCCGGTGTAGGTGCCGACCGAAGGACCGTTGACCGAAAGGTTGTTCAGTACCAGCTCCGAGCCGTCAAACACGCCATTCAGGTTGAAGTCGACCCAGGCAGCCGTGCGGTGAATCACGGCGAAGTTGGTGGTCACCGTCATGCTCAGGGCAGTACCCGGCGCGGCGATGATGCTCGGGGTTGTATAGTTGATGTAACCGCCAGGCGCATTGCCTGATGCGTTGGTGAAGGCCGGCGAGGCGTTCGATACCACCACGCTGGTAATCCAGAACGGGCTGGACTGCACCTGGCCGCTGCCATTCACGCCGCCGCTGCCGTTGGCCGCGCAGTACGTGAGGCAGGGCACCTGAATGGTGACGGCATTGGGCCGGGTCACGCTGGCCGTGCCGTTGGTGTTGGTGGCCGCTAGCGTGATGGAGTATGTACCCGAAGCCGTATAGGTATGCGTGGGGTTTTGCAGGGTGCTGGGGGGGGTGCCATCGCCAAAGTTCCAGAGCCAGCTGGTGGGCAGGTTGGTGCTCTGGTCGGTGAACTGAATGGGGTTCACGCAGGGGCCGCCGGTGTTGCCGGCGGCATCGGCCATTACGCGCAGGCGCAGCGGCACGTTCAACATAGTGCCGGTGGGCAGGTTCAGGTTGGCCGTAATGCCGGGCGAGGCCGTGTTCAGGCTCACGTACAGCTGCTCGTCGGTAGTGAAGATGCCGTCGTTGTTCTTGTCGAGGTACACCCGGATGTCGTGGGCATTCACGCCGCCAGTCGTAATAATCATCGAATAATTGACGCCGGCAATCAGCTCGGTGCGCTGGGGGCAGGTGAAATCCTGGTAGCCCGCGCTGCCGTCGGCCGAGGTATTGTCGATGGTGTTGAGGCGGAAGCGGGTGATGCCGTAGTTGGCAAAGTTGTTCTGCGTCTGGGGGGTGCAGCTG
>JALYUI010000128.1 GCA_030853845.1 Bacteroidota bacterium
ATGCGCTTCTTTTCGCGCCGGATGTAGTTGCGCTTGAACAGGGTTTCGATGATGGCGGCGCGGGTGCTGGGGCGGCCGATGCCGTTTTCCTTCATGGCCTGGCGCAGCTCCTCGTCGTCGATGTTGCGGCCGGCCGTTTCCATACCGCGCAGCAGGGTGGCTTCGGTGTAGTCTTTGGGCGGCTGGGTGGTTTTGCTATCAAGGCGCGGCTCGTGGGGGCCGCTTTCGCCCGGCACGAAGCTGGGCAGCACCGTCGATACCGCGTCGTCGTCGCCCTCGGTGGCCACGGCCCCGGCTACCGGGGCGGGCTTGGGAGCCTGCTGCTCCTCGGGGTTGCCGTACACCACGCGCCAGCCGGGGCTGAGGATTTGGCGGCCGCGCACGCGGAAGGGGCGCTCGGCGGCTTCGGCCAGCACCGTCGTGTTGCTTACTTCGCAGTCGGGGTAAAAGGCGGCGATGAAGCGGCGGGTGATGATGTCGTACACGCTGCTTTCCATGCCGCCGCCGGGGCCGGCCGCGCCGGTGGGAATAATAGCGTGGTGGTCGGTGACTTTGTTGTTGTTGAAAACCTTGGGCGTTTTCGGAATCTTGGCTGCCAGCAGCGGGGCCGTCAGCGCATCGTAGCCGGAGATACCGCGCAGGATGCCGGCAATTTTCGGGTACTGGTCGTCGGGCAGGAAGGTGGTGTCAACGCGCGGGTAGCTCACGGCTTTCTTCTCGTACAGGGCCTGCACGATTTTCAGGGTGTCTTCGGCCGAGAGGCTCAGCTGGTTGTTGCACTGCACCTGTAATGAGGTCAAGTCGAACAAACGCGGGGGCGACTCGCGGCCTTTCTTAATCTCCACATCCGTGACGCGCAGGGGGGCGGGGCGCACGGCTTCGAGGGCCTCCTGCGCTTCTTCCTCGGTCACGAAATAGCCCAGGGCGCGCAGGCGGGCCTTGTTGTCGGGGGCGGCGTCGGCGTCTTTGGCCTTGTCGGGGGCGGCCATGTGGCTGAACATCGTGCCCCGGTATTCAGTACGAAGAACCCAGTAGGGCTCGGGGCGGAAGTTCTGGATTTCGTGCCAGCGCTCCACCAGCAGGGCCAGCGTGGGGGTTTGCACACGGCCGATGCTCAGCAGCTGCTTGTCCTGGTAGGTGGTGTATTTGAGGGTGAAGAGGCGGGTAGCATTCAGGCCCAGCAGCCAGTCGCCCACGGCGCGGCTCTTGCCGGCCTGGTACAGCGAGTCGAATTCCCTGGCCTCGCGCAGGTTGGCGAAGCCCTGGCGGATGGCCTCCTCGGTGAGCGAGGAAATCCAGAGGCGCTTCACGGGCTTGCGGCACTTGGCTTCCATCAGCACCCAGCGCTGAATCACTTCGCCCTCCTGCCCGGCATCACCGCAGTTGATGACTTCGGTGGCTTCGCTCACCAGCTTCTTGATGGTGTTGAACTGGTTGACCACCCCCGTGTCGCGGCGCATGAGCTTGATGCCGAACGAATCGGGAATCATGGGCAGGTCGTGCAGGCTCCAGCGCTTCCACTCGGGGCGGTAGTCGTCGGGCTCCTTCAGCTGGCAGAAGTGGCCGAAGGTCCAGGTCACCTGGTAGCCGTTGCCTTCCAGGTAGCCGTCCATGCGGCGGGTGGCCCCCAGCACGTTGGCAATCTCACGGGCAACACTGGGCTTTTCGGCAATGCAAACTATCACTGATTCTTGCTGATTAAAGAGATTACGCGGAGGTTTCCCGGCGTGTGGAATCAACAAAAATACGTGCTAAAAAGGTCGCTGTCGAATTATAGCCGTCACGATGTAGGGTACGACCCCGCCTCCTACCTCCTTTTCGCCACGAGCTACCCAATCACGCTCAGCAGCTCGCGGTGCAGCGACTGGGCCAGGTAGCTGGCCTCGTCGAGGCGGGCGGCCTGGTAGCGCTCGGCATCGCCGGCCTCGGGGGCCAGGTCGAGGGCGCGCAGCTCGGCCAGGGTTTGCAGGCGGGTGAGCGACTGCTGCACCAGCTCGTCGAGGCGGGTGCGCAGGGCCGGGTCCAGGGTGTTATCTGCCCGGGTGGCTTGCAGGGTGAGCAGGTCCTGGGCCACGAGGCCGAGCTGGGTGAGCAGCTGGCCTTCGGCCGGGCTGAGCTGGCGGGGCTTGCGGTCAATCACGCAAAGGCTGCCCAGGGGCTGGCCGTCGGGCGTGCGCAGGGCCTGGCCGGCATAAAAGCCCAAGTGCAGCTGCTGGGCTACAAAAGGGTTGACGAGGGCGCAGGGCCGGGCCGGAATGTCGTCGAATACCGTGGGGCCGTCGTTGAGAATGGCCACTGAGCACATGCTGTCCTCGCGGTTCACGGTTTTGGCTTCGGGCAGGCCCTCGTTGCCGACAAACACCACGTCGTCTTCCCGGACCAGCGAAATCAGGGCAATGGGCACGTCGAAGAGCTTGGCTACCACGCTCACGAAATCGTTGAACGCGGCCTGGCCCGGGGTGCCCAGCACCTGGTAGGGTTGCAGGGCGGCGAGGCGCTCGTGCTCGAAGGAAGGAATCAGGTCCGCGTACAGCTCGTTGTTCATGAAAGTAGATGAATTGGGCGCGCAACTACTTGGGCTATCCATAAGTTCAGCGCGCAAGCAATAAAGGTAGCCCCTGGGCGGCGGTGCCGGTGCCGGGTAGTCGTGGCGAGGGTGGCGTGTTATGGCGCAGTGCCGGATACTCGCGGTGCTCGTTTCACGCAGCAAAGGCTGCGCGCTACGTTGCGCTACAGCCCTTCCAGCTCGGCGGCCAGGTTGCGGCGGGCCGCCGCGTCCAGCTCGGCCCTCATTTCGGGGGTGTGAAACAGCACCGGCGCGGCCAGCATTTTCGCCAGCACTTTGCGGCGGCCGGGGCGGTAGAGCAGCAACGGCACCCGGCGGTACTCGCGGCGCACCTGCCGGGCGTATTCCCGGTACTCGGGCGCGGGCGCGCCCAGAATGCTCAGGTCGGCATCGAGGAAGGCCAGCAGGTCGGTATCATCGGGGGGCTGGGGCTGGGTGTGGTCGGCGGTGCGGTGGATGAGGAAGGCCACCCGCTGCTGCCGCGCCGGCGCCAGGGCCGAAGCCTGGAGAAACGCCAGCGCCTCGGTGGCACTGCGGGCCTCGTTGTCGGGCTTGAGGGCGTGGTACACGGCATCGTGGTACCACACGGCCAGCTCCACCACCGGGCGGTCGTGCAGGGCGGCGGCATCGAGGCGGCGCAACAGGTTTTCGACGTGGTGCAGGGTGGTAGTGGCGCGTGGGGGCCTGGTAGGCAGCCGCCAGCCGCTGAAACTCGGCCTCGCGGCGGGCTTCGTCGGGCACGAAGGGGCCGTGAGGTGGTGCCAGCGGGCGTGGAGGACAGCAGTTCAACCAGAGCGTTTCCTGGCTGATGGGCCGCTTGCACGACGTAGGGGCGGGGGG
>JALYUI010000146.1 GCA_030853845.1 Bacteroidota bacterium
CACCTGGGCGCTGTCGAGGCCGATGTTGACTTCGAGCCAGCCGTCGGGGTGCAGGCGCTCGGTGGCGGCGGCGTAGTCGAGGGGCAGGCGGTAGAGCGGCTTGGTCTGGTAGCGGGTGAGGTAGGGCAGGTTGGGGCGCTGGCTGACCTGGTGCAGCTGCCCGATGAAGGACCCGGCCTCGGGAAAAACGTCGGCCGCCGCCGCCCCGGCCGGGCCGTTGGCCGACAGCGACCACGGGTCGACGGCCACGATGAAGAGGCCGTGGCGCACTGCCGGCCGCAGCTTGCGCCGGATGCTGGCCAGGTAGGCCGGGCCGTAGGGCGAGTGCGTGAGGGTGAAGGCGTAGTTCAGCAGCGGCCCCTCGAACTGCCCGGCTAATTTTTCGGCCAGCACCGCCGGCCGGATGCCCTGCGCCGCCCGCGACGTACCCAAAATGAGCGAACCCGCCGCCGGGCTGGCAAAGCGCCCATAGAAGGCATCGACTCCGCCGCGGAGCACCACCGGCAGCAGGGCGGCCGCGCCGAGTACGCCCGCCCCGGCTAGCAGCAGCAGGCGTAGCAACAGCTTGGTAACTGCAGTTTTACTGGTCAAAAGAGCGGGGAGTAGCGCGAACTTTGTAGTTCGCGTGGCTGAACGAAAATGAAGGTGCCGGGCGGGGGCGTTAACTACAACCGGAGGTCAGCAAAGCTAAAGTTCGCGCTACACTCAAAACTGGAAGTAGATGAAGGAGGTGCTGTTGAAAATGCCCAGGTACAGGATGAGCAGCACCAAGCTCACGTAGCCGACCCAGCGCGTGGGCCACGGCTGGGCCGACAGCCAGGCCTGCGGGCTGCGCCGGCTGCCGAGGTACTCCACGGCCAGCATCAGGCCCGTGGCGAAGGCGGCTACGGCCAGCTCGGGGCGGTAGTGCTGTGAGAAATCGAGCAGTAGCGTGGCCACCTGCCGGCCTCCCAATTGCTGCCAGCCGCTGAGCAGGTGCCGGCTGATGAACAGCGCATCGGTCAGGGAATTGGCCCGGAAGAAAACCCAGGCGTACGCTACCAGCCCGAACGTGAGCAGCACGCCCAGGCCGCGCCGCAACCCCGGATGCGCGGCCAGCCCGGTGCGCTGAGCCAGCCACTCGCGCCCCGGCCGCGCCCAGGTGCTGAGCACCAGATACAGACCGTGGAGCCCTCCCCAGATAATAAATGTGAAGTTGGCCCCGTGCCAGAGCCCGCTGATGAGGAACACGGCCAGCAGGTTGAAGTAGGCCCGGGCCGGCTCTACCCGGCTGCCGCCCAGCGGAATGTACACGTAGTCGCGAAACCAGCTGGAAAGCGAAATGTGCCAGCGCCGCCAGAACTCGGGCACCGAAGCCGACTGGTAGGGCTGCCGGAAGTTCAGGTTGAAGTCGAAGCCCAGCACGCGGGCGGCACCCCGGGCCATGTCGGTGTACCCCGAAAAGTCGCCGTAAATCTGGAAGGTGAAGGCCAGGGTGGCCAGCACCAGCAGCGGCCCCTCGGGGTGCTGGCGCGGGTTGTTGAACACGGGGTTGACGAACAGGGCCAGCCGGTCGGCCACCACCACTTTCTTGAACAGGCCCCAGGCCATGAGCCGCAGCCCGCTCACGATACGGTCATAGTCGAAAGCATGCACCCGCCGAAACTGCGGCAGCATGTGCCCGCCGCGCTCAATGGGACCCGCCACGAGCTGCGGGAAAAACGCCACGAACAGCGCGAACCGCCCGAAATTCCGCTCCGCCGCGAGCCGGCCCTGGTACACATCAATAATATAGCCCACGCTCTGAAACGTGTAGAACGACACGCCCACCGGCAGCAGCAGGCCCAGCACCGGCCCCGTGCCCACGGGCAGGTGCAGCGCCCCGGCCAGCTGGGTGGCGAGGTCGCGAAAAAAGTTGAAGTATTTGAAAATAAACAGCGTCCCCAGGTTGCTCACCAGGCTGAGGTACAGCCACGGGCGGCGCTGGCTTTTCCCGGGCAGCTGGCTCATGCGGTAGCCGCTGTAGTAGTCGAGGGCGGTGGTGGCCAGCAGCAGCAGGGCGTAGGCGGCCCGCCAGCTCATGTAGAAATAGTAGCTGGCCAGCAGCAGCAGCGGCCCCCGCCAGCGCGACGGCAGCCCGTAGTAGAGCCCAACCACAATCGGGAAAAAGACGAGGAAGTGGAGCGAATTGAACAGCATACGCGGCGCGGAGAGGCCTCCGCCGGCCAAAGGTCGGGATTGTAGCCTGGACTCTGCGAGTCCAGCCGGGCGAACGACCGCCGAGCAATACGACGCGCGGACTCGCAGAGTCCACGCTACATTCCTGCCTACTTTTGCAGTCCTGTTTTCGGCTTACCCTTTTTCATGGCTCTCGACCTCAACCACAAATCCATCCTCGTTACGGGGGGCACCGGCTCGTTCGGCAAACAGTTCGTTCGCACCGTTTTCGAGCAATTCCCGCAGGTGAAGCGCCTCGTGGTATTCTCGCGCGACGAGCTGAAACAGTACGAGATGAGCCAGGAGTTCAGCCCCGCGAAGTACCCCGCCATTCGCTATTTCATCGGTGATGTGCGCGATGCCGAGCGCCTGCACCGGGCCTGCGAGGGCATCGACATCGTGATTCACGCCGCCGCCCTCAAGCAGGTGCCGGCCGCCGAGTATAACCCGATGGAGTGCATCAAAACCAATATTTTCGGGGCCGAAAACGTCATCAATGCCGCCCTCGACTCTGGGGTGAAGGAAGTGGTGGCCCTGAGCACCGATAAGGCCGCCGCCCCCATCAACCTCTACGGGGCCACCAAGCTGTGCTCGGATAAGCTCTTTGTGGCGGCCAACAACATGAAGGGCAGCCGCGACTTGCGCTTTTCGGTGGTGCGCTATGGCAACGTAATTGGCTCGCGGGGCTCGGTGGTACCCTTCTTTTTGCAGCAGCGTCCCAGCGGCGTGCTGCCCATCACCCACCCCGACATGACGCGCTTCAACATCTCGCTCGACGAGGGCGTGGAGCTGGTGCTCTACGCGCTGGAACACGCCTGGGGCGGCGAGGTATTCGTGCCCAAAATCCCGAGC
>JALYUI010000153.1 GCA_030853845.1 Bacteroidota bacterium
CACCCCACCACACGCGGACTCGCAGAGTCCACGCTACACTCTCCACCTCTCCTCATGGAAAAGAACGTCCTGCAATCCATCACGGGCATTGCGATTTACCCGCTCATCTCCTTCGCCATCTTCTTCCTCTTTTTCCTGGCCCTGCTGGTGTACGTGCTGGTCGTCAACCGCCAGCATATCCACGCCATGAGCATGCTCCCGCTGGACAATGAGCAAGCCGCCGCCGATAAACCCAACCCACCATGTTAGCCCCCACAAAAAGCGCGCAACTAGCGCTGCTGACCGTAGCCGGCCTGCTGCTGAGCGGCGGGGCCAGCGCCCAAACCCCGGCGGATGCGCCTGCCAAGGCGGCGAGCATGAGCGAGCAAGAAGTATTGTTCTGGCTGCTGCTGGGCGTGCTGGGGGTATTGCTGCTGGTGTTGCTGCTGGTGGGCATCACCATCGTGGTGCAGATGAAGCCACAGCTGCGCCAGCTCTACGACTTGCCCACGGTGCACGGCACCTGGAGCGGCAAGGTGCTGGGCCTGCTGGTGGGCGATGCCACGCTAGTGCGGGGCGAGTACCGCGACGAGCTGCTCGACCACAACTACGACGGCATCCACGAGTTCGACAACGACCTGCCGCCGTGGTGGAAGTACGGGTTTGGCTTCACCATCGTGTTTGCCGTCGTTTATCTGGGCTATTATCATGTGACGAAAAAAGGCCAATTGCAGGTAGCGGAATACGAAACCGAGATGCGCCAGGCCACGCTGCTCGTCTCGGCCGGGGCCGACGACCCCACCAAGCTTACCACCTACCTGGCCCTAACCACGGCCGCCGACCTGGGCAGCGGCAAAGCCATCTTCGCCACCAACTGTGCCCCCTGCCACGGGGCCAACGCCGAAGGCAAAGTCGGCCCTAACCTCACCGACGAGTTCTGGCTGCACGGCGGCGAGCTGAATCACGTGTATAAGACCATCAAGTTCGGCATCACCAGCAAAGGCATGGTGGCCTGGAAAGGCAAGCTCTCGGGCAAGCAGATTTTGCAGGTCGCCTCCTATGCGCTGAGTTTGCAGGGCACCAGGCCCGCGAATGCCAAGCCGCCGCAGGGCGAGAAGGAAAAGGCGGTGGGCAAGCCGCTGGCCATGCGCTAGCGGCAATAGAACGTCATGCAGAGCGTAGCGAAGCATCTCGCGTGTGGTAGCAATTCAATCTTGCAACGATGCAAGCGAGATGCTACGCAATGCATGACGGCCTTTAATTAATCTTTTCCCCTCATGCTCCCCACCCAATTCAAGCCAAACGACGCCTACCGCGACACCATTGCCACGGTGGACGCGGCGGGGAAACGGGTGTGGCTCTACCCCAAAAAGCCGACCGGCCGGCTCTACCGCGCCCGCAAGTGGCTGAGCTACGGCCTGCTGGCCGTCCTGTTTGCCGGACCCTGGCTGCGGCTCAATGGCCTGCCCCTGCTAATGTGGAACCTACCGGCGCGGAAATTCATCATCCTCGGCCAGATATTCTGGCCCCAGGACTTCTTCATCCTGCTGCTGGCCACGCTCACGTTTCTGGTGTTCATCATCCTGTTCACGGTGGTGTACGGGCGGGTGTTTTGCGGCTGGGTGTGCCCCCAAACCATCTTTCTGGAGATGGTGTTCCGGCGCATCGAATACTGGCTGGAAGGCGACGCCCCGCAGCAAAAGGCCCTGGACCGGGCCGACTGGGACTGGAACAAAACCTGGCGCAAAACCACCAAGCACGTCCTGTTCCTGGCCCTGTCGTTTCTGATTGCCAACACCTTCCTGGCCTACATCATTGGCTCGGATGCGCTGGTGGCCATCGTGACGGACCCGCTCACGGCGCACCTGGGCGGGCTGGCGGCCATGGTCGGATTCACGGGCGTGTTCTACGCCGTGTTTGCGCGGTTTCGGGAGCAGGTGTGCACCATTGTGTGCCCCTACGGCCGTTTGCAGGGCGTATTGCTCGACCAGGACAGCCTGGTGGTAGCATATGATTACAAGCGGGGCGAGCCGCGCGAAAAGCTCCACAAAAACCAGGCGCGCACCACCGGCGACTGCATCGACTGCCACCAGTGCGTGCAGGTGTGCCCCACCGGCATCGACATCCGCAACGGGGCCACCCAAATGGAATGCGTGAACTGCACCGCCTGCATCGATGCCTGCGACGCCATCATGGACCTGGTGCAGCTGCCGCAAGGGCTGATTCGCCACGCCTCGGAAAACGGCATTGCCAACGGCACCAGGTTCCGGTTCACCGGCCGGGTGAAGGCGCTGTCAGGGGGGCTCCTGCTGCTGTTGGCCGTGCTCACGGGCCTGCTGGTGTCGCGCTCCAATGTGGAAGCCACGGTGCTGCGCACGCCGGGCCAGCTCTACCAGAAAACCGACCACGGTACCATCACCAACCTCTACAACATCTCGGTCATCAACAAAACTAACCGTCGCTACCCCATCACCCTGCGCATCATCGAACCCGCCCAAGGTCAGATTTCACTCATCGGCACCAGCGGCCTGAAACTGCCCGCGCAGGGCATCACGGAGGGCGTTTTTTTCGCCGAGCTTCCTCGCACGGCCCTGCACCGCACCAACCAGAAAATCCGCATCGGCCTGTTCAGCGGCGGCCAGCTGATTTCCGAAACCAGCACCAAGTTTCTCGGGCCCTCGCAGTGATGGACCGCTGACCAGACGAATAAAAAGAACGTCATGCTGAGCTTGTCGAAGCATCTCTACCGCTTCGTTGAATCGATTGAGTTACACTCGCAGTAGAGATGCTTCGACAAGCTCAGCATGACCGTTCTAAAATCATAATTCCTAATGACCAACCCGGCCATCTCCCCATCCAAACGCAGCCCCTGGCCCTATGCCATCGTTGCGGTTTTCGTGCTCTTCGCCATTTACATCGGCTCAATGGTGTACCATGCCATGCAGACCGATGTGAATCTGGTCAGCGCCGACTATTACCAGCAGGAGTTGGTCCACCAGCAGCGCATCGATGCAGAAACCCGCGCCGCTGCCCTGCCCACTCCCGTGCAGATACGCCACGAGCCTACCCGCCAGCGCCTCACCCTGCAGCTGCCCACCGCGCTGGCCGGGCAGGCAATAGCCGGACAAGTCCACTTCTTCCGCCCCTCCAACCAAAACCTGGATTTCACAGTGCCCCTGCGGCCCGCCCCTGATTTGCAGCAGTCCATCAACACCAGCAAAATGGCGCTGGGCTTCTGGCGGGTGCAGGTTGAATTCACGGCGGGCGGGCAGGCTTACTTCATCGAAAAGGACCTTCATCTCAAGTAAGCCATGCTCTGGGCCGGATTCCTGTTTGGGTTGCTGGGCAGCTTCCACTGCGTGGGCATGTGCGGGGCCATTGCCCTGGCGCTGCCCGGCGGCGCAGAAGCGGCCACGTCGCCGCTGCGCTACGCGGGCGGCCGCCTGCTCTACAACCTGGGCCGGGTCACGACTTATGCCACGCTCGGGGCCGGGGCCGGCTTGGTGGGCCAGGGCCTGCGTCTGGCTGGGGTCCAGCAGGGCTTGTCCATCGCCTCGGGCGTGCTGATTCTGCTGCTGGTGGCGGTGCCGGAGCGCTACAGCAGCCGCGTGGCGGGTTGGTTGGGGTTGAACCAGCCGCTGGCCTGGGTGAAAAACACGCTCGGGCGCTTGTTCCAGCGCCCTACCCTATCAGCTCTATACGCCACGGGCGTGCTCAACGGCCTGCTGCCCTGCGGCTTGGTGTACCTCGCTCTGGCCGGGGCCCTGAGCGCGCCGGGCGTGGCGGGCGCGGCGGCTTACATGGCCTGCTTTGGCCTGGGCACACTGCCGCTGATGTTCGGCCTGTCGCTGAGTGGGTGGCTGGTGCCGCTGCGCTGGCGTACCCGCCTGCGCCAAACGGTGCCGTACGCCGCCTCGGTGCTGGCGCTGGTGTTCATCGTGCGCGGGCTAGGGCTGGGCATCCCATACATCAGCCCGCAGTTGAGCCCTTCAATTACCAAAACCAGTGCGGCCCAACCGGCCACGGTGCACTACTGCCATTAGCTGCTTGCTGCTTCACCTCTTCGCCCATCATTTGGCCACCCGCCGTTTCTGCTTATGAAAACCATTCTCGTTCCCATCGACCATACGCCGGCCGCCGAGCACACGCTGGCCTACGCCAACAAGCTGGCCGTGCGCTGGCCGGCCGAAGTGGTGCTGCTGCACTGCATCCCCGGCGTGCCCGCCGCAACAGCCGAGGTGCTGGCCACTGCGGAGCAGCGCCTGCACAGCCTCGTTGAGCGCCTGCGCTACCAGCAGCTTACCCGCCAGGATGGCCGCCGGATTCGCTATACCTACCGGGTGCTGGCTGGCCGTTTGCCCGACCACGTGCAGGCCGAAGCCATCCGATGCGCGGCCGATTTGGTCGTAATGAGCCTGGAACCCATCGACTGCTGCCAGCAGGCGGCTCCCGCCAACCACGCCGCGGCGCTGGCCGAATTGCTCACCTGCCCGGTACTGGTGGTGCCAGCGGGCCGGCGCTCGCTGCCCCGCCGCGTGGTGTTCTCCGCCGATTTCGGGGTGTTGGACAACAGCTTTATGCACCGGCTTTCGGCCCTGGCCGACGCTTTTCCGGCCCCACTGGAGCTGGTACAATTCTACGCGCCGCTCGACCGGCCCCAGCGGCGGCCGCTGAAACAAGCCCTGCGCACCGCTGCCGCGCAATTGGCCTGGGCCGCGCCGGTTACCGAACACCTGGTGGAGGACGAAGCCCGGTTGGAAGGTGTCGATGAGTTTTGCAGCCGGGAACACGCCGATTTGCTGGTTATCGCGCCCAACAGTGCCGGGCAGTTGGTGCAATACTTTGCCACCTGCTACGCCAAAACGCAGGCTTACCATACCCGAATTCCGGTGCTGGTGTTGCGCGCCGCCGGGCACCACCCGGCGCAGGAAGCCTGCTGCGCGCGTTGCGCCCAGCACCCGGAAACGCTGGTGCCGACAAGCGCCCGCTCGGTTTACCACACCATTCCGTGGGTGTAAGCAGCGGTACTATGAACGGCCTGCTCATCTGGCGTCCGCGCAGCTTTCTCATGCCATCCAAACCCTTATTTCCGACCTCATGCGCATTCCTCACATTCTCACCTACGCCGCGCTAGCCCTGCTCGCCGCCTGCACCCCCCCAGACCCCAACGGCATGCCCGACGAGCAGCCCGGCAAAGGCCCGCCGCTGGTGGCCACGGACGCGCCGCCCAAGCCCGACTCGGCCGCCGCCCGCACCGAAAACCCCGTGATGCCCGCCGACACCTCGGTGGCCGGGGCCTGGCTGCTGCTGGAAGGTGCCCTGCGCGGCCACGACGCCACCGTGCTCAACCAGCTCATCGACCCGGAATTTGGCCTCTGGATTCTGGAACAGCCCGGGGCCGTGCCGCTGGTGACGCGGGTGGCCCAGGCCAGCGCTTTTCGCCGCGCCAATCAAAATCTGTCCCTGTTTTCGCTGGATAAACAGTTGATGACCTGCCCGCAATTGCAAAGCGTGGCCTTGCTGCCCGAGGCCGACTGCGGCCTGCAAACCAAACGTAACGCGGGGTTTGCGCAAGAAGGCTGCTTTACCGGGCCAGCCACCGCTTTCCGGGCTCTGGACTTCTGGCCGAGCGCCACCGTGAAGGGCGGCACCGCGGCGCAGGGCAAAGCCGCGCAAGGCCGCACCGGACGCACGGTGCTGCAAACCCGCACGGGCTTCCGGTTTCACTTCGCCAAATCGGCGGGCGTGGGCGGGCGCTGGCGGCTCATTTTCATCGACCTGCGCGAGCCCTGCACGACTTGATACCTCCGGCTTGAAATCGACAACGCCCGATTGGATAACCAGCCGGGCGTTGTCGGGAGAAAAAGAACGTCATTCCGAGCTTGCCGAGGAATCTCGCCCGCTTCGTTCGGGCCTCGTGCAACGAAG
>JALYUI010000159.1 GCA_030853845.1 Bacteroidota bacterium
GTCGGCCACATATACCGCGCCCGCCGCGTCCACGGCCACGCCGGTGGGGAAGCGGAAACGGGCGACCGCGCCCGTGCCGTCGGCGCTGCCCGTGCTGCCCGCCGTGCCAGCCAGTGTGCTCACCACCCCCGCCGCCGTGATTTTGCGGATGGTGGAGTTGCTCTGGTCGGCCACGTACACCGCGTCCGTTGCGTCCACGGCCACGCCGGTGGGGGAGTAGAAGCGGGCCGCCGCGCCCGTGCCGTTGGCGCTGCCCGTGCTGCCCGCCAGGCCGGCCAGCGTGCTCACAAACCCCGTGTTAGGAGCGTTGGCCATGCCGGTGGGGTCGGGCACGCGGCCGGTGGTCAGGTTTACCCAGTTCGAGCCCGTGTAGTAGTAGATGCCCGGCGTGCCGTTGCTCTGAAAGACCAGCAGGCCAGCGGCGGGGGTGGCAATGGCATCGCGCTGGCTGGCCGTGAGGCGGGGCAGCAGCAGGCCCTGGGTGGTGGTGCGCACTTCGAGGGCGGCCGAGGCATCGGGAGCACCGGCCGCGCCGATGGTGACGCCCTGGGCCTGGGCGGTGAGGGAGAACAGGGCGGCCAGCAAGGCGGCGCAGAGGGTAATGAGCTTCATGAGGAAAAGAAAAAGGGGAGTGAACATCAAAGGCAGCCGCCTTACCGGACCACGCGGATGCGCTGGTTGCCCTGGTCGGCCACGTACACGTTGCCGCTGGCATCGAGGGCCACGCCGGTGGGGTGCAAAACAAGGCAGCCGTGCCCCCGCCGCCGGGCAAGCCCGCCTAGCGTCCGATGACGTACCAGTTATTGTTGCCGTCGCTCTGAATGCTGAGGCGGCTACGCGCAGGCAGGGTGTTGAGGGTCGTATTGGTTTCGTCGATGACTGGCGGGGTTGGTGGCAGGCTTATTGGAAACCCGGAGGTGTTGAGGAGGACATAGATGCGACCAGGGGAGAAGAATGGCGGTGGCAACCGGATGTACAAGCTGTTGATAGTCGGGGAAAGGCGCACGGTGTAGTACGCCCCCCCCGAGCTGAGGTCGTAGTAGTTCGCGGTGGGGCTGAGGTTGGTGAAGGGGGCGGCCACGGTGCCGGCCACTTCCAGCGTGCTGTGGTCGAAGCCAGGGCGGGTGCCGGTACCACCGATGAACACGTTGCCGGAATTGTCGACCTGAATGCCGTTGGCGTTGCCGGGGGCGTTGCTGAGCCAGTTGTTGTTGAGGCCCACGTTGGTGGTGGCGGTGTGGTTGCCCAGGTTGTCGGGGCCGAGGCGCACCCAGGCCGCGCCGTCGTAGGCGTACAGGCCGGGCGTGTTGTCGGTCTGGTAAATCACCAGGCCCGGCACCGGGGCGGCGATGGTGCCCGTGCCCATCGCCGTGCGCTGGGCCAGCGAGAGGCGGGGCAGCAGCAGGCCCTGGGTGGTGCTTTTGAGCTCAAGCACGGCCGAGGCGGCGGGAGCACCGGCCGCGCCAATGGTGACGCCGCCCTGGGCCTGGGCGGTGAGGGCGAACAGGGCGGCCAGCAGGGTGGCGGATAACAGGGTAAAAATCTTCATAAGACAACTGGGCGTGAGCAACAAAAATACGCCGCGCCGGGCCAGTCGCGGCCCGCGTGCCAACACATTCTTCCTATATGAATATTTGGCGTACTTTCCCGCCCCCAACCCGGCACCGGGCCGGGCGGGTTCCTTAATCCCCACATTTTACCCCCTTTACCGCATGGACCAACGCCAGAAGAATACCCGCAAGATGTACACCAATGTGCTCCAGTTTTTCCTCCACGCGGGGAGCCCCCTGCTGGGCATCAAGAAAATAGCCGACCTCGTGGCCCAGGCCACCGCCGACGTGGCCGCCCTCGACGCCGAGGCCCTGCGGCAACCCGCCGACACCACCGGCATTACCCGCACCCGCGCCGACGTGAAAAAGGAGGCCGCCACCAAAGCCGAAGCCCTGCGCGGCCTCGTGACGGAGCTCACGGCCGATACCCAGCTGCAAACGGCCCTGCGCAAGCCCGTGAGCGGCTACCTCTACGGGGCCGATGCCGCTTTCCTTACCTACTGCCAGCAGGTGGTGGACGGGCTGGCCACCCTCGACAAGCAGGACCTGAAAGACGCGGGCTATGACCCCGCCATCCTGGCCGTGCTGGTGGCCGACCTGAAGGCCCTGAACGAAACCACCGGCGAGGCCGTGCAAATGCAAGCCGCCGGGGCCGCCGCCACCGATAACCTGCTGCCCCTGTTCGCCGCCGTGGATGCCGGCCTCACCAGCCTCGATAAGTTCGTGCACTTCCAGCAGTTTGCCCAGTCCACGCTGGTGGCCCAGTACGAGGCGCTGCGGGTGCTGCCCAAAACGCCGGCCGCCCACGCCTTCCGGGCCAAGGGGGCCACGCCCTACAATGTGCCGCAGCTGGCCTACCACCTGCACGAGGAAGAGGTGCCCACGCCCACCCTGGCCAACACCGGCGGCCGGGGCCACGAGGTGGTGTTTTACCTGGGGGCCACCGCCAGCAGCCGCCCCCGCCCCGGCCAGGGCCTGCTGGTGAAAAACGGCAAGAAAGTGAAGCTGAGCGACTATTCGGCGCTGGGCGATGCGGCCACCGAGCCCTACTTATTGGTGATGCAGACCAGCGAGCTGGCGGCGGGCGGCTGGCGGGTGCGGGGGTAGTTGGTCGTGCTGGCGTGCGCCTCATGGGACCCCTTTGGGG
>JALYUI010000171.1 GCA_030853845.1 Bacteroidota bacterium
CCGTAACCCAAGACAACCGTGCCGACAAGCCCAAGTATGGCGAGAAGGCTGGCGAGGCACCCGACTACAAAAACCTGAAGCATTACGAGCAGGACAAAACCCGTGGCAACAAGCGTCGCCGCGAGGAGCTCGAAGATTTTGCCACCGATGAGACGCGCCTGAACCGCTACATCGCCAACGCCGGCATTTGCTCGCGCCGCGAGGCCGACGCGCTGATTGCCTCCGGCGAAATCCGGGTGAACGGCGAAGTAGTGACGGAGATGGGCTACAAAGTGCAGCCCGAAGACACCGTGCAGTACGGCAAAACCAACCTTAACCGCGAAAAGGCGGTGTACGTGCTGCTGAACAAGCCCAAGGATTTCATCACCACCACGGAAGACCCCGAAGGCCGCCGCACGGTGATGGACCTAGTGGCCGGAGCCTCGAAGGAGCGCATCTTCCCGGTGGGCCGGCTCGACCGGAATACCACCGGCCTGCTGCTCTTCACCAACGACGGGGAAGTGGCCCAGAAGCTTTCGCACCCTTCGCACCAGAACAAGAAAATCTATCAAGTGGAGCTGAGCCAGCCGCTGACGGAAGAAGACCTGGGCAAAATTGCCGCCGGCCTGGAGCTGGAAGACGGCAAGGCCGTGGTCGACGACGTGGCCGTGGTAGCGGGCAACCCGCACTTCGTGGGCATCGAAATCCACATCGGGCGCAACCGCATCGTGCGCCGCATCTTCGAGCACCTCGGCTACGAAGTGGTGGCCCTGGACCGCGTGCAGTACGCCGGCCTGACCAAGAAAGACCTGCCACGCGGCAAGTGGCGCTTTCTAAGCGAGCAGGAGGTGATTCGGATGAAGTATTTCCTGTAGCAGCGAGTCGTTTGAACGTCATGCAAATGAACGTCATGCAGAGCGCAGCGAAGCATCTTTACCGCAGCAGTAATCCAATCGACAGGATTAGTGACTGTGGGCAAGATGCTTCGCTGCGCTCTGCATGACGTTCTTATTCATGAAGTTCTTGTTTAGGTCCGCTATTCTCCCTATCCGCTAACCCATGCACACCCTCGCCCTCGACATCGGCAATACGGCCGTGAAAGCCGGCTGTTTCGATGGCCCGGCGTTGCGCGAAATGGATGCCGGCCTCACGGCGGGCGAGGTGCGGGAGCTGGTGCAGCGCTGGGCTCCGCAGCACGTCATCGTGGCCTCGGTGGCCGAAGCGGCAGTGCTGGCGGTGGAGGAGCTGCGGGACGTGGTGCCGGGTGAAATCCTGGCCTTCAGCCCGGGGACCACGCCCGTACCGCTGCGCAACGCCTACGCCACGCTGCACACGCTGGGGGCCGACCGGCTGGCCGGGGCCGTGGGGGCGGCGGGCCTGCGGCCGGGCCGCAACACGCTCGTTATCGACGCGGGCACGGCCCTGAAGCTGGACCTGGTGACGGCCGACGGCACCTACCACGGGGGCAGCATCGCGCCGGGGCTGGCCATGCGGCTGCGGGCACTGCACGCCTTCACGGGGCGGCTGCCGCTGCTGGAGCTGCCACCGGCCAATGCAACCGTTGGGCTCGTGGGGGACTCCACTACCCACAGCCTGCTGAGCGGCGTGGTGAACGGTACCGTGGCTGAAATCAGCGGCTTACTCACGCAATATCAGCAGCAGTACCCCGGGCTGGGGGTGGTGCTGACCGGGGGCGACGCCGCCTTTCTGGCGGCCCGGCTCCCGAAGTGTATCTTTGTCGTCCCCGAGCTGGTACTGCTCGGGCTAAATCGGATTTTAGCGTATCATGTTGAGAAGTAAAGGGATGGATGGCCGCGTGCGGGGGATGGTGCTGATGGGAATGGCCGCGCTGGCTACCAGCGGGGTGCGGGCCCAGGGCCTGGGCAACTCGCCCTACTCGCGCGTCGGGCTGGGCGAATTCAACGCCAATACCGGCGGTGTGCGCCAGATGGGCATGGGTGGCGTGGGCCTGGCCGCCCCCAATTCCATTAACGTGAACGAGCTGAACCCGGCATTGCTCTACTACACGGGCCGCACCACATTCGAAGCCGGCTACATCGGGCAGTATAAAACGGTTAAAAATGCCAGTGCTTCCAGCCGCAGCGGCAATGGCACGTTGGGCTACCTGGCCCTGTCGGTGCCGCTGGCCTCGCGCTGGGGCGCGGCTGTGGGGCTGAAACCGCTGAGCGCCGTCGATTACGAAGCCAACATCCTGCGGGATGTAGCTAACACGCCCGCCGGGCAGCCGGCACAGTCGCTCACGCAATTGAAGGGCACCGGCGGGGTATCGGAGGCTTACCTTGGCCAGGGCGTGCGCCTGGCCAAGGACTTCACTGTAGGCTTCACGGCTTCCTACTTGTTTGGGGTGGTGGATGAAACCGTCGGCGTTACGGTGAAGGAAACCAACAGCACCGACGCGCTGATAAAATCGGTGAGTCGCCAGCACACGCGCTATTCCGACTTTGCCTTCCGGGCCGGGGCGCATTACCGCCATTCGCTGGGCAAAACCCTGAACCTGAACCTGGGCGGCGTGTACAGCTTCGGCCACAATCTGCGCGGCATGCAAACCAACACCCAGGAGCGGGAGAATTCCGGCGGGGCGCTCGTAGCCGCCCCGGTACTGGTGAGCGACGGGCGCGGCAGCACCTACGTGCCGGCCCTGGCCCAGGGCGGCCTCAGCTTCGACAACAATAAGAACTGGAGCCTGAACCTTGACGTCGCGCACCAGCAGTGGTCGAAGTTCACCAGTTTCGGTACTCCCGGCCCGGCCCTGAGCAATACCCTGCGCGTGGGCCTGGGCGGCGAGCTGACCCCCGACCCGGGCTCGATTGAGCACTACTTCCAGCGGGTGGCCTACCGCGCCGGCATCGGCCTAGCACAGCTGCCCTACCAGCCGGGCGGCAAAACCCTCTACGACCGGTCGGTGAGCTGGGGCTTCGGCTTCCCGCTGCCCACGGCCACGGCCCTGGAAGCTACTACCCTCAGTCTGGGCTTCACGTTTGGCATGCGCGGCAACACCGATTTGGTAGCCAGTGGGGCCAGCAACGTGCAGGAAACCTACATTCGCGGGCAGCTGGGCATCACGCTCAACAGCCGCTGGTTCATCAAGCGCCGCCTACAATAAGGCCGCTGGAATGATGTAGAGACGCAAATATGCGTCTCTACATCATTCGAAGGCTCGCTCCAAGAGCCCGCATCTAATTTTTGCCATTTATATCGTGCCTCACTTTCTCGTTCTGCGTCGCTCCGGAATCGGGCCGGGCCTGCTGGCCCTGGCGCTGCTACTGGCGCTGACTAGCTGCGAGAAGAAGGCTGCCACCGGCCCCATGCTGGTGTATACCGGCCCGCTGATGGAAACCAGCAACGTGCGCACGCTGGTGAGCGACTCGGCCAAGCTGAAGTTCGAGCTGACCGCGCCGCTGGAGCAGCAGTTCGACAACAGCGATATGGTGTATCCGCATGGTGCGAAGGTGATATTTTATTCGGCCGATGGCCGGAAAACGGTCGTCAATACCGTTACGGCCAGATATGCCAAGTATGAGAAGGCCAAAAACCTCTACACCATGCGCGGCGACGTGCAGGTAACCAACGTGCCCGAGCAGCAGCGCCTGCACACCGAAGAAATGTTTTTCGACAAAGCCAAGCAGGTGATTTATACTGATACGGCCATGTTCGTGAAGGTGGAAACGCCCACCGAGTACATTGACGGCTACGGCCTGACGGCCAACCAGAACTTCTCGCGCTACAGCATCAAGCGGCCCACCGGCATACTGGCCAAAACCGGGGCCGGGCTCTAGCCGTTTCCTATTTTCTTCTCTGATGAAATTCGACAAAGACCTCCTGCGCACCGTGCTGTTTGCCGTGGGCGTGGTGGCCATGGTCATCGGCATTTACCAAACCCTGCTCTTCAACGACCTGGGCCGCAACTACTGGCTGTTCATGGTTTCGATGACCTGCTGGATGCCGCTGCTCTACTGGCGGCAGCAGGAGCGCCTGGCCGCCAAAGTTGCCGAGCAGGAAGCCAGGCTGGCCCGGCAGAAGCAGGCCAGAACCCCGGCCAAATCGACCAAGAAGCGCCGGTAGGGAAGGGCAATTATACCGATAGAAGCACGTCATGCAGAGCGCAGCGAAGCATCTTGCCCGCCATACTAAAATTATTTACTGTTG